>DATGHB010000136.1:0-23431 GCA_035308265.1 Roseiarcus sp. | reverse complement strand
TCGAATAGAGAATGCGCCGGTGGACGGGCTTGAGCCCGTCGCGAACGTCCGGCAGGGCGCGGGCCACGATCACGCTCATCGCGTAATCGAGATAGCTGCGCTTCATTTCGTCGAGGATCGAGACGGGCTTGATGTCGGCGGCTCCGCCGGGGGAGGGCCGCTCGTCGATCGTATCGGGCAACGGGAAGGGATCCTTGCATGAGATCGCGTTGTCGCGGTTTAACTGATTTCAGCGCCGCGCGCCAGCGCGGCGTCACGCCATGCGTCGATATATTCAGCAAATACTTCAATATGTTAACGAGATCGCTGCCGTTTCGCTGCAAGGGATGAAAGGCGCCGCCGGAATTCGTTACGGCGCCCACCCCGACGGCCGCGTCGCTTTCCCGCGGTGCGAGCCCTCGTTGCGCGCTTCCGACGCGGACTTCCCGACCCAGCGTACGAAAGCGTGGCTGAAGGAGGCAGGTCCCTGATAGCCCAGCAGCCACGCAATCTGCGCCAGCGAGATGCTTGGCTCCTTGATGTATTGGAGCGCAAGGCTTCGCCGCAGGCGATCGACGACCTCGTCGTAGGTCGTGCCCTCCTCGGCCAGCCTTTGCGACAGCGTTCGGGCGCTCAACCCAAGCGTCTCAGCCACACTCTGCCTGTTGGCCTTGCCATGCGGCAGCAGCTTCTGCACTTCGTTTTCGACCAGGGACTGCAGCGTTCCGCGACCCGTGTTGCGCTCCTTCGCCGCCTCGTCGCAAATGGGCTGGAGCGCTTCCAGCAAGTGTCGATCCTTGGTCGTGAGCGGGAGAGCAAGCGTTTCGCTCGACAGGCCGAACTGATCCGCTGAGGCGCTGAACTGGACGGGGCAGCCGAAGAAGCGTTCGAATTCCCAACGTTCCGGGCTGTGCGCCAAAGTGAAGGTCACCCGCCTTGGCCGAAAATCCTGGCCCGCCATCTCCCGCAGAGCCCTGATGATGAAGGCGATCAAAAACTCGGTGTTCTGCCAGGCGAAATGTCTTGGAACGCCGACAAAGGTGGTCTCAACGATCATCCCTTCCGAAGACGGAATGAGTTGCAGGCGCGCGGCTTCGTTGACGATGCGCCAATGGCGCGCGAGGAGCGCCAGCGCCCCGGCGATGTCTTCCGCAGCGGAAGCGACATAGAACGCCAATCCGGCCTCACGTGGATTGGCCTGCTCAGCGAGGTGCAACCCGAATTCACTATCTCCGAGCGCCTCGGCCGCGTACTCGAGAAGCTTGCCTTGCTCCAGGGCGGAGATACGATGCTCACGGTCGTCAATGTCGCTTTCGGAGAGACCGATGCGCTTCAGCAGGGAGGCTGTCGGGACGAGGCGTTTGCGCAGGACGGCAATGGCTTGCCGGGCGGGAAACCCGGTCGTGATCGGGAGAATTTTCGGGTCTGTTTCCTCGGTCACGGTCACCGCTCCAGGAGCCGCCCGCCCCGCGGCCGATCCGGTCGCAGCCGCAAGGCGCTCAGCCGGAGACGCCGGTTTGCCCTGAGGGCTCAAGGTAAGCCGCAGGACCCAAAGCGTCAAACCGGCGCCGCGCGCTCAGCGCCCGCCCGAGACGTCGACAAGGGCCCCGGTTACGTAGGAAGCCGCATCGCTGATGAGCCATATCGCCGCCTGGGCGATCTCCTCGGCCGCGCCCGGGCGGCCCAGCGGGGCGGTGGCCCCGACCCTTCTCCCCCGGTCGGGGTCGCCGCTCATGGCGTGGATCTCGGTGTCGACCATGCCCGGACGAACGGCGTTGACTCTGACCCCCTCGGGGCCGAGTTCTTTCGCAAGGCCCAGGGTCAGGGTGTCGACCGCGCCCTTCGACGCGGCGTAGTCGATATAGAGGTTCGGCGACCCCAGACGGGCGGCGACCGACGATATCAGCACGATCGAGCCGCCGGCGCCGCCGGACGATTTCGACAGCCGCCGCGCGGCCTCGCGGGCGGTCAGCAAAGCGCCGAGCACATTGACCTCGACGGTGCGGCGCATGCGCTCGGCGCTCATCTCCGCGAGTCGGGCCGCCGGCGCGACGATGCCGGCGTTGGCGATGACGGCGGTGAGCGGCCCCAGCGCGTTCGTCGCGGCGTCGAACATTCCGATCGCGTCGGCTTCGACCGACACGTCGCCCTTGAGCGCGACGGCGCGGCCGCCGCCCTTCGCGATCGTCTCGACGACTGCATCGGCCGCCTTGGCGTCTTCGCGATAGTTGACGCCGACCGCCCAGCCGTTCTCGGCGGCGATGAGGGCGCAGGCGCGGCCGATGCCGCGCGAAGCGCCGGTGATGAGGAGAGCTTTGGCGGGCATGGAAGGCTCCGGGGGCGGCAAGGCGGAAGGCCAAAGGTTCAGCTGAGCACGGTCTCGATGTCCTCAGCCAGTGTCTCGGGCTTGTCGCTCGGCGCATAGCGGCGCACCACATCGCCCTGCCGGTCAACCAGGAACTTGGTGAAGTTCCACTTGATCGCCTTCGTGCCGAGAATGCCGGGCGCCGTTTGCTTCAACGCCTTGAACAGCGGGTGAGCGTCGTCGCCGTTGACCTCGATCTTGGCGAACATCGGAAATGTCACATCGAAATTGCGCGAGCAGAAATTCCTGATCTCGGCCTCGTCGCCAGGCTCCTGATGGCCGAACTGGTCGCAAGGGAAGCCGAGCACCGCGAAGCCGCGCTGGCGAAAGCGCCGGTAGAGCGCCTCGAGGCCAGCGTATTGCGGCGTGAAACCGCACTGGCTCGCGACATTGACGATGAGCAGCGCCTGGCCGGCGAAATCGCCGAGCGCCGCCTCCCTGCCGTCGATGGTCTTGAGGGCGATGTTAGCGGGAAGGGACAAACGAAGCTCGTTGGCCGATGCGGTCTCTGTCAGCTCTAAGCGGCGCGACGGGCGAACTCAAGCAAGCGGGCGGTGGGATGCAGAGTTGCCGAATCCGGGATTGAGGCGATAATTTCGGCGGCTTGAGGAGTGGAAATGCCGGCGAGCGGTTGGGCGCGTGCATTCGGCGCTCGCCCTCGCCTTCACTGAAGGATCGTCGCCATGGCCGCCGCTTTGAAGAGCAGAGCCGACCGATATCAGCAGGGTAGAAAGCTGCGAGCGCGCGCCCCGCGCCACGCCCACGCCGAGTTGCACGGCCCCCGAAATCGGGATGCCGTCGCCATTCTGGCGGAGTCCGACGCCGAGCGGGTCTCCGATCTCCTGCCTGAGCGCTACAAGCGAATGATGGCGAACCCGTTCGGATTCCTTCGCGGCGCGGCGGCCGTGATGGCGGCCGATCTCGCGCATCAGCCATTTGCCGGAGCGCCGGTGCAGGCCTGCGGTGACTGCCATTTGATGAACTTCGGCGCGTTCAATTCGCCCGAAGACGCCATCCTCTTCGACATCAACGATTTCGATGAGACGCTGCCCGGCGTCGATTTCACGGTCGACGTCAAGCGTCTGGCGGCCAGCGTCGCCGTCGCCGCCCGGGCGGCGAACATGTCGGACAAGCGCGCGCGCAGCCTCGCGGCAGGCGCGGTCACCGCCTATCGCGAACACATGTTCTCTCTGATGGGTCTTTCTCCGCTCGAAATCTGGCACAGCCGGATCGATCTTGAGGAACAACTCAAGCACATTGAGAGTCCCGCGCTGCGGCGCAGCCTCTCGACGGTGATCCGCCACGCTCAACGCCGCGGTCTCGACAAGGACGACAACTTTCCGCATCTCGTCACCGGGGCCAAGCCCAGGATCGCCGACAAGCCGCCGACGATCTTCCACATCGGCCCGAAGACGATTGGCGGACGCAAGATCGACTTTGCTCGCGGATTCGAGCTCTACCGCGAGACGCTCACGCCGGACCGGTCGGTTCTTCTGGACCGTTATCGAATGGTGGACGTCGCCTTCAAGGCGGTCGGCGTCGGCTCGGTCGGCACGATCTGCGTTGTCGGGCTGTTCCTGAGCGCCGACGAGGAACCGCTCTTCCTGCAAGTCAAGCAGGCGCAACACTCGGTCCTCGAGCGGCTCTCGGCGAAGCTTGCCTATCAGGGCCCGCAGGGCAGGCGCGTGGTCGAGGGGCAGCGGATGATGCAGGCCGCAAGCGACATTTTTCTCGGGTGGACGGTGGACGAGCCCATTGGCGTGGAATTTTATGTTCGCGTCCTGAAGAACCGCCGGCTTGGCGCGGTCAGCGACCTCGCCGAGCAGGAGGCGTTGTCGGAATATGCGCGCCTCTGCGGCCGCACGCTCGCCCGCTCTCACGCCCGCACCGGCGACCCGGCTGTCATCGCCGGCTATATGGGACGGAGCGGGGCGTTCGACGACGCGCTCGCCTCGTTCGCCATGGCCTATGCCGAGCAGACGGTCAAGGATCACGCCGCGCTGGTGAAGGCCAAGGGCGGGACGGCCGGAGCGGCGGCGCCGAAGGCTGCGAAGCCGGAGCGGAAGTCCGCGTGAGGGCGTTCGGGCGCCGGACGCGCTGGTTCAACCCTTCAGGGTGGGCTCAAGCCGGCCCTCAGGTTCCTTTTAGGTTCGCGCCCCCAGTGTTTTCAGTGCGTTGGGACCCCGTTTAAGTTCGCGCTGCAAAATCGCGTTTTTTGGGGCGCCGGGCCGGAGTGGGCTCGTTCCTATATAACATAACAATAGTGTTATTATAGCTCGGCAAACGGCGCTGGCGAAGCGGCGCTCCTCATTCCGCCGCCGCCATGGCCGCGAGCCTGGCGACGGTGTTCATGTTGCGCGCGGTTCCGTCGCGGGCGGCCGGGATGACGAGCTTCGAGCGGCCGATCCCGTCCGGGTAGTGGACATAGATCTCGCGCGCGCCGAGGCGAAGCTCCTCGTTCGCTTGCCCTTTGACTTCGCTCAGCGCGTCTTGAGCCGGGGCGCGGTCGAGGAAGATGGCGACCGTCCGGCTCGCCGAACGATCGGGGAAGGGGTTCAAGGCGACGACCGCGGACATTTCCGCGGCGCTCCGCATGACGACCCCAACCGGTTTGGCGGCATAGGCTCTCAGCTCCGCCTCGAGCGCAGCCTTGGCCTCAAGCTCCGGGCCGTCCCGCTCGGCGACGACGTTGCCGCTGGCGATATAGGTGCGGACTTTTCGGAATTCGGCCTGCTCGCATAGCCCCTTGAGGTCGGCCATCGGCAGCTTGCCTGCGCCCCCGACATTGACCGCCCGCAGGAGGATGACGAACACGGGCATTGGGCTCAAGCCCCAGGGCGGACGTTTTGATTGGCGCGGAAGAGATTCGTGGGATCGAACTTCCGTTTGAGCGCCGCAAGGCGGCGGTAATTCGCGCCATAGGCCGCTCTCACCCGGTCCTCGCCCTCATCGCCGAGATTGTTGACATAGACGCCGTTGGTCCCGAACGGCCGCATCGCTTCGTAGACCGCCGACGCCCACTCGATATTGGCTTCGTCCCGCGCCGGATCGGTCCATATCGAGACGGGGAAGGCGTCAAAGGCCGCGTCGCGGTTCGCATACGCCGATTGCTCAGGCGTCGCGCGGGCGATCGCTCCGCCGACCTGCTGGAACACGAACAGCGAACGGGGCGAGGGCGCGGCCGGATAGATGTCGATGAGCGTGTCGATCGCGGCATCGGGGATGGTCCGCAAGAATTGCGCCTTCCAGAAGAAGCGGTCGCCGCGCGGAAAGGTCGCGTCTCCGGCGCGCTGCAATTCGACGTACGGGATCGCGCGAATGCGGTTCTCGAGCGGCGGGATCGCGTTCCGCAATGGCTCGAGCGCGCGTTCGGCTTGCTCCAGGGGCCCGGCATGGAACGCCGAGATCGAGACCGCGCGGTCGCCCCCCGGCAGGGTCATGAGCGCCGCGTCGGCGGAGATTTCGTCCGGCGCGGCCGCCGCGAACTCGGCATAGAGCCTCAACGCGGCGCGCGCGTCTTGCCAGCGGTAGATGAGCGAGCCCGCCAGAACCATCGGTCCAAGCGAATGCAGGCGATAAACGACTTCCGTGACGACGCCGAAATTGCCGCCGCCGCCGCGCAGGGCCCAAAAGAGGTCGGCGTTTTCGTGCTCCGAGGCATTGAGGATTCGCCCGTCCGCGGTCACCACCTCCGCCGACAGCATGTTGTCGCAGCTGAGCCCGTGCCTGCGCCCGAGCCTGCCGATGCCCCCGCCGAGCGTCAGGCCGACTAGGCCGGTGTCGCTGTTGACGCCGGTCGTTGTCGCCAGGCCATGCGCCTGAGTCGCGACGTCGAGATCGGCGAGCAGCGCGCCGCCTTCAGCGCGCGCCGTCCGGGATTCGGAATCGACCGTGACGCGCCTCATCCGCGAGAGGTCGACGACAAGACCGTCCTCGCAGAGCGACTTTCCCGCGATGTTGTGGCCGCCGCCGCGGACGGCCATCGCCAAGCCGGTCTCGCGGGCGAAAGCGATGGATTCGACGACGTCGCTCGGCGTGGCGCAATAAGCGATGACCGCCGGCGTCCTGTCGATCATGCCGTTCCACACGCGGCGCGCCGAGTGATAGTCGACGTCGCCAGGAAGAATTAGCGACCCTGACAAACGCCGTCGAAAACCCGCGAAACGGGATTCTTGAAGGCTCGGCTTCCGCTTCATGGCCAACGCGCTCGTCATGCCCGGCTCGCTCCTGCAATCATGCGCGCGGATTATCCGGCGAAACCGGCGCCTCGGGCAAAATCGTATTCGTCAGGTGATGGATGAGCGAAATTCATCTATGCTCGTGGGATGAGACGCTTGCCGCCGCTGAGCGCGCTGCGCGCTTTTGAAGCGGCGGCGCGAAGGTTGAGCTTCAAGGACGCCGCCGACGAGCTCGGGCTCACCCCGACGGCGATCAGCCACCACGTCCGGCTGCTCGAGGATCATTGCGGGGTGAAGCTGTTTCGCCGGCGTCCACGCCCGCTTGCGCTGACCCCGGCCGGCGAGAAGCTGCTGCCCGGATTGCGGTCCGGCTTCGATGCGTTCGCGGCGGCGCTGTCGTCGATTGGCGGGAGCGAGAACGGCGCGCCGCTGCGCATCACCTCGACCAACGCCTTCGCCAGCCGTTGGCTGGCGCCCCGGCTTGGCGGCTGGCGCGCCAGCCATCCGGACGTTCCCTTGTCGGTGATCGGGACCGACCGGATTGTCGGGCCGGACGAAGCCGACCTCGCCATCCGGTACGCGCGCGCTCCGCCCCCGCGCTCGGAGCGCGAGCTGTTCCGCGACCGCCACTACCCCGTGTGCAGCCCCGGTCTGCTCGCGGGGGGCGGGCCGGTCGCGTCGCCCTCGAACCTCGCCCGGTATCCGCTCATCCAGTACGACTGGCTGGCGAAGGACCCTCTGTCGCCGAACTGGAAGCGCTGGTTCGACGCCGCCGGCGGCGCGCCGGCGCCCTGGACCATCGCCTTCAGCTTTCGGGAAGAGGCTCACGCCATCGAGGCGGCGCTCGCGGGGCAGGGGGTGACGCTGTGCAGCGACGTCGTCGTCGCCGACGAGCTTGCCTCGGGCGCGCTGGTCAAGGCGTTCGACTTCGGGCTGCCAGGCTGCGCCTTCTATCCGGTCTTCTCTCCGGACCACCCGCGACGGCAAACTCTGGAAGCCTTCGTCCATTGGCTGCGCGGGATGGCGCGGGGCGGGTGAGCGCGGCGTCGCTGCAGATGCGGAAACGCCTGAAACCGATCGGCCCGTCTTCCGCGAGCGCGTCGAGCGCCTTCCGCTTGCCGCGCTCTGGAAAGCACTTTCGGCGGGCGAGGCGCCGTTGGCTATTTTTCGTCGAGAGCGATGAGGGGCCGCCAGTCGGGGCCTTGAGCGCTTTCGGCCAGTTGGCCGAAGCGGCGCAGGTTGTAAGAATAGAGGCCGCGAACGGCGGCGGGGGCGCGGGGCGCGGCCTCCTTCGCCAGCGCGACCGCAAGGGCAAAGTCCCGGTTTCGGTAAGCTGAGAGCATCGCCGCGTGCAGGCGGCTCAGCTCCGCGAATTCCTCGCTTTCGGCGAGCGCCTTATCTCCGGCCAGCGCATAGAGGCCGACCGGACGGGTCTTGTTCTTGAGCAGCACCGAATCGATTTCGAGCCAGGCGAAATCGGGGGCTTCCGCGCGGGTCGTCTCGCTGGCGATGATGTCGACCTGGAAAGTCTTGCACGCGCCTTCGAGCCGCGAGGCGACGTTCACCTCGTCGCCGATGGCGGAATAGTCGAACCGGCGCAGCGAGCCCAGATTGCCGACGCAGGCCTCGCCGGTATTGAGCCCGATCCCGAAGCGCACCGGCTTGAACGGGCGCTGATCGGCCTCGGCTTGGGCCCGCCAGCCTTCGTTGAGGGCGACCAGCGTCTCGCGCATCGCCAGCGCGGAGGCGACCGCGTGGACGCTATGATCGGGATCGTCGAGCGGGGCGTTCCAGAACGCCATGATCGCGTCGCCCATGTATTTGTCGATCGTGCCTTCGCGGTCGAGGATCGCGTCGGTCATCGGCGTCAGATATTGGTTGAGGAAACGGGTGAGCCCCGGCGCGTCGAACCCCTCCGAGATGGTGGTGAAGGACCGGATGTCGCAGAAGAGCAGGGTGAGCTCGCGCTGCAGGCCGCCGAGCTCGAGCGCGCCCGGCTTTTCGGCGAGGCGCGCGACCACCGCGGGCGAGACGAACCGGCCAAAGGCGGATCGGATCTGGCTTTCCTGATGGCGCTTCACCGCATAGAGGGTCGAGACGCCGGTGAAATAGACAAGGGCGGCCGAAAACGCGGGATAGGTCGGCTCGATGAGCACTCCATGACGGGAAAATGCGAACCAGCTCACAGCGACGATGGCGCCGACCACCGCGGCGAAGACGAGGGCCGCGAGATATGGCCCCAGGAACCAGCTCGTCGCCACGAGCGCCGCGCAGATTACGGCCGTCGCCATCCACTCCGCGCTCGGCGCCCAATCCGGGCGCCTCAGCGTCTGCCCGCTCAAGAGCTGCTCGACGATCTGGGCGTGGGCTTCGACGCCCGGCATCGAGGGCGAGAGCGGGGTGGCGACGATATCCGAGAGGAGCGAGGCGGTGGCGCCGACGAACACGATCGAACCGTTCACCGCGCTGAGGTCCGCGCCCGGTTCGAGAGCCTTCCACGCCGGGATTTCGCGGCGCGGGTCGGGACGCGCGAAATAGACCCGGATGTCTCCGGCGGGGTCGGTGTTGATCGTGAGGTTCCCGTTACGGATCTCCAGCACGCCGTACACTTCGCCGAAGGCGGTTTCGCCGCTGGCGTTCGACGACTTGACGATATAGGTCGATGCGCCCTGCGCGACGCGCAGCGCTTCCATGGCCAGACTCGGATGCAGGGTCCCGTCGACATTGAGGATGAGCGGCACCCGTCGCACGACCCGGTCGTGGTCGGGGCGCCAATTGAGGAAACCGACGCCGGCGGCGTGCTGCGCGAGCTGGGACAAGGGCGCGAGGGCGCCCGGCGAGGGCGTCAGGAACTTCGTCGCGTCGTCGCCGGCGGTGACGAACCCCGCCTTGGCGGCGTTTGGCGCGCCGTTCGGCGCCTCGGAGACGAAGCTGCCGAGAACGACGGGCGCGCCGTCGATCGCGCGCGCGAAGACGTCGTCCGGAGTGGCTCCGGCCGCTGCGCCGGTGTCGGAGCGGTCCTTCTCCGAGAACAGGAAATCGAAGGCGATCGCCGCCGCGCCGGCGTTTTTCAGCGCGTCCACCAGAGCGGCGAGACGCTCGCGCGGCCACGGCCACTGCCCGAGGCGCTTGAGCGATTCTTCGTCGATGGCGACAATGCGGACGGGCTGGTCGAACGCATAAGGCCGCGGCCTCCAGCGCTGGTACTGGTCGAAAACCAGATTCTGCATCACCGCGCGGGTGGGCGCGCCGACGACGCCGGCGAGCAGCGCAAGCGCGCAGGCGGTCGCCGTCGTCAAGGCGTAAAGTCTGGCCTCGCTCGCCCTTCGCATGCCGTCCTTGCCGCCCGCCGGGTCGCCAGAATCGGGAAAACGCCTGTGTTGTCAAGCCGATGGCGCTGGAGCGCCCGATCGGGCCATACCTTGCGCCGAAATATCCGCCGTTTGTTTGACCAACCGGCGCTTGATTTCAGCCGTGGCCGGCGCGTCTCGGGCTCAAGGGAAGCGAGGCTTGCAGCGGAGCATAGTCGATCTCCGGATAGCCGAACGCCTCCGGGCCGACGACCTTCAGCGCCTCCGGCGTCGTCATCAGAGCGTGGGCGGGGAGGGCGATGGTGGCGAGCTGTTGCCCGTAGCGCAGGACCTCCGTGGTGATCGGCTCGCCGGTATCGAGCTCAAGATTCATGATGAGATCGGGAACCGTGACCCTCGGACGGCCGTCGACGAAGATGACGAGGTTCTCGTTCTGGATGGCGATGCGCGCCTCCGATCCCGCGTGCTCGCCAACGCCAACGAGCCGCGCTTCGCCGATGGCGAAGCCGCCCCGCAATTCGCGGCGCACGTCGGCGACCTTGCCGGTGAAGATGAGCGCGGCGCCGGTCTCATCGAGGAGGCGCTCGACGACGTTGCGGTGTTTTGCGCGCGCTTCGAGAATGGTGCGGCCGAGACGAAGCGCCTGCGACAGGGTTCCGGGAACGGCGACCTTCTTCACGTAGGCGCCGCGCATCGGCGCGGTCGCGAAGCCCGCGGCCGCGCCCATGTCGACTGCGACATGACGCGCGAACCGCTCGAGCCAGTACATGTCGATCACCATCCTGAACACGACGACATTGCCCTTGTCGTCCGCGATCGCGCCTGGCGAAGGGTCCATCCCGTAGATGAAGAACGTCGACATCTGGATTTCGGGGAATGCGCGCCCCATGCCGTCGCCATCGACGACCGGGAGCCCGGCGTAAGCGGCGGCGAGGATCGGCTCGATCGAGTTCGAGCCGCCGATCTCGGCGGAGATCAGCGCGGACACCTTGACGCCCGCCGCCTCTTCGACCGCGCGCAGGGCGCGAAGGCACTCCTGGCCCTGCTTGATCTTCTCGACGCTGACCACCGGAGCGCCGATGCCGCCGACCGACCCGATGGCATCGTCGTCGCCGATCGCCTCGAGCGGCAGCACCTCGACGCGGGCGCCTTTGCGGAAGAGTTCGCGGGCGCGCAGCATGCCGACATGGGGATTGCCGCCGCCGCCCGTGCCGAGCACCGCGGCGCCGAGCGAGAGCGGCAGGAGGTCCGCCTCGGCGAGGACGTATCGATCACCCGACATTCAGGTCTCCGACCACCTTGACATGCACCCGCGTCGCGTTGCCCGGCAGATAGGCGAGCGGCACATCCTCGACGTCGACCACCTCGATCGAGCGGGCGCTCGCGCCGGAGGCGACCGCGATCGCGCGCGCCTTTTCCTCGGCGTCGTGAATGGCGTCGGCCCGGCTCATCGCGGCGAGCGAGTAGACGCGGTCGGTTTCGCCCGACACCTGCGCGATGGCCGCGCCGACCGCGTTGGCGACCGCGAAATGATGCGGCTTGATCACCTCGAGTCCGCCGATCTTGCCCTTGACCAGAATCGAGCCGCCGCCAACGACGATGACCGGCAGCGGCTCGGGCGAAAGACGCGAGCGCTCGACCGCCGCCTCCAGCATGTCCGCGATCCGCGCTTCCGTGCGCGCGATGAGACCGGCGTCGAGATGGGCGACGGCCTTCTTGTCGCCGAGGAAGGCCCGTCCGGCCGCGACAATGACGTCGCTCGTGGTCAGCGTCGAGCCGCCGAACACGAGCGCTTCCGTGGTCAGCCGGTAGCCGACCGAGGTCGGTCCGACCTTGACGCCGCCGGGGCCGTCGACCACCAGCGACCCGCCGCCGAGCCCGAACGAGTAGACGTCGGGCATGCGGAAATTGGTGCGCACGCCGCCGACTTCCACGGCGACGGTGGCCGGGCGCGGAAAGCCCTTGTGCAGCGCGCCGACGTCGGAAGTGGTGCCGCCGATGTCGACCACGATCGCCTCGGCGACCCCGGAAAGGAAGGCCGCGCCGCGAATCGAATTGGTCGGCCCGCTGGCGAAGGTGAGCACCGGAAACCGCTCGGCGTAGGCGGCGTCCATCAGCGTCCCGTCGTTCTGGGTGAGAAAGAACCGCGCGCTGACGCCGCACGCGTCGAGCGCGGCGCGAAACGCGTCGACGACCAGCTTGGCGAGATCGCGCAGGCACGCGTTCATGATCGCGGCGTTCTCGCGCTCAAGCAGGCCGATGCGGCCGATGTCGCTCGACCGGGTGAAGTGCACGCCGGGCAGGGCTCGTGCCAGGATTTCCTCGGCTTTGGCTTCGCAGTCGCTGTTGACCGGGCTGAACACCGAGGCGATGGCGACCGAGCGGATTCCCTTGGAGCGGATGTCGGCGGCGATGCCGAGGAGTTCGGCCTCGTCGAGCGGCGAAATCTCGCGGCCGTCGAATTCATGGCCGCCGTGAGCGAGATAGGCATGATCGCCGATCGCTTGTCTGAGGTCGTCGGGCCAGTCGACCATCGGCGGTAGCGACGCGGTCGCCGGCAGGCCCAGTCGAACCGCGGCGGTCGGCGCGAGGTCTCGCCGCTGCACCACCGCGTTGGTGAAGTGGGTGGTGCCGATCATCACGACGTCGATCGCCTCCGGCCTCATGCCCGAGGCGGCGAGCGCGGAGGTGAGCGCGGCGATGACGCCAGACATCACGTCCGGGGTCGTCGCGGCCTTGACGCCGGCGAGAACCTTCGCGCCGTCCATGACCACCGCGTCGGTGTTGGTGCCGCCGACGTCGACGCCGATCCTGATCATCCCGCACTCCTTGCTTTCGCCGTTCGCCAATCCGCGCCGCGCCGCGTCGAAGCTCCCGGCGCAAGCAAATGACAGCGAGCGAAATGCTGATCGTCAAGCTGGACGACGTCGGGAAGCTCTACCGCGCATGGCGCGAAGGCGTGCGGACAGCGGGTGTGGAACGCGCAGCCCGCCGGCAGGTTCGCGGGGCTCGGAATTTCGCCCTCGAGCGCCGGTTCATCGGGTTTCAGCGCCGATTCCTCATCGGAGACGACGGGGACCGCCGCGATCAGCGACCTCGTGTAGGGATGGGCGGGCGCCTCGAACAGGCTCCTCACCGGCCCGACCTCGACCAGGCGTCCGAGGTAGAGGATGCCGACACGCTCGACGAAATTGCGCATGAGGCTGAGATCATGGGAGATGAAGAGGTAGGTAAGGCCGAGCGAGCGGCCGAGATCGTTGAGGAGATCGATGATCTTGGCCTGCACCGAAACATCGAGCGCCGATGTCGGTTCGTCGAGGACGATCAGTTGCGGCTCGGCGGCGATTGCGCGCGCGATCGCGACGCGCTGCTTCTGCCCGCCTGACAATTCATACGGGTAGCGGTCGGCAAAGCCGGCAGGCAATTGCACCATGTTGAGCAGGCTGGCGACGCGCGCGGCGATCTCGCCCCCGCTCAGTCCCCGCGCATGAAGCGGCACGGCCATCGATTGGCCGATCGAGCGGCGCGGGTTGAGCGAGGACCCGGGGTTCTGGAACACCATCTGCACCGGCCGGCTGCGGCCGGACAAGCCGGTTTGCCCGGCGAGATCGCGGCCATCGAACAGAATGGCGCCTTCGCTCGGCTTGGCGAGGCCGACGATCATGCGCGCGATCGTCGATTTGCCGGAGCCGCTTTCGCCCGCAAGGCCGAAAGCCTCGCCCCGGCCAAGCGCGAAGCTGACGCCGCTCACCGCTCTCACCTGGCCGGTGACCCGGCCGAACAGGCCGCCGCGGATCGGAAACGCCTTGGAGAGCCCGACGACCTCGAGCAGCGGGCTCACGCCGCATCCTCCAGGCGCCAGCAGGCGGCGTAGTGATCGGCGTCCACGCGTCTCGTCTCGGGCGGACGGGAGCAGGCGCTGATCGCCAGCGGACAGCGCGGCGCGAAACGGCAGCCGGGAGGCGGCGCGGAATAGTCGGGCAGGGAACCGTCGATGCCGCGAAAGGTCGCGCCGCCCGAGAGCTTCGGCACGCAATCGAGGAGCGCGCGCGTATAGGGGTGGCGGGGGCGGGCGAACAGCTCGGCCGTGGCCCCGTGCTCGACCACCGACCCCGCATACATGACGTACACGTCATCCGCGGCCTCGCGGACGACACCGAGATTATGGGTGATCATCAGGAGCGCGAGCCCACGGTCGTCGACGAGATCGCGCAGGAGCTTCAGGATCTGCGCCTGGGTGGTGACGTCGAGCGCGGCGCCTGGCTCGTCGGCGATCAGCAGCCGCGGCTCGGAGAGCAGCGCCATCGCGATCAGGACGCGCTGGCGCATGCCGCCGGACAGCATGATCGGGAACGACCGGGCGATCCGTTCGGGATCGGGCATGCGCACCTGCGTGAGCACCTCGTGCACGCGAGCGAGACGCGCGCGGCGGCTCCTGGCGCGGCCGAGCCGCCGGTCGGCGTAGCGGAGGATCGCGCCCATCTGGTCGCCGATGGTGAAGACGGGGTTGAGCGAGGTCATCGGGTCCTGGAACACCATCGCCATCGCCGTTCCGCGCAACGCCTCGCGCTCGCGCGCACTGAGGCGCAGAAGATCGCGGCCGTCGAACAGGATCGCGCCCGAAGCGATGCGGGCAGGGGGCGCAGCGAGAATCCCCATGATCGCCCGCATCGTCACGCTCTTGCCGCAGCCCGACTCGCCGACCAGCGCCACATGCCGATGGGCGGGCACGTCGAGCGACACCTCGCGCAACACCTGGGAGCGGCGGCCGTAGGACCAGAAGTCCACGCTGAGCGAGCGGACCGAAAGCAGCGGGTCGGCCGTCATCGGACGCTCTCGACGTCGAAGAGATCGCGCAACCCGTCGCCGAGCAGGTTGAAGCCAAGCGCCACGAACAGGATCGCCGCGCCGGGAAGCAGCGACTCCCACCAGCGGTCCGGGAGGAAGTCGGCCCCGTTCGCGACCATTGTGCCAAGATCCGGCGCCGGCGGCTGCACGCCGAGGCCGAGATAGGACAAAGCCGCGCCGATCAGGATAACGAAACCGAAGTCGAGCGAGGTCTTGACCAGGATCGCCGAGGCGCAATTGGGGAGGAGCTCGCGGAAGAGGATGTGGAACGGGCTCGCTCCCAGCGTGCGCGCGGCCTCGACGAATTCTTGGGTGCGCAGCGTGCGGGTGATCGAGAAGATGAGCCGCGTGTGCCAGGTCCACCACAGCGCCGCGATCGCCAGCATCGCGTGGACGAGACTAGGCGTCAGCACCGCGGTGACCGCGAGCGCCATCACCAGCGGAGGGATGGCGAGCGCGACATCGGTCAGACGCATGATGACGATCTCGGCCCAGCCGCCGAAATAGCCGGCGACGAGCCCGAGAGTCGCGCCGAGCGGGACCGCGGCGCCAAGGACGACCGCGGCCAGCAAGAGCGAGATGCGATAGCCGAACAGCACCCGGGTGAAAATGTCGCGCCCGACATTGTCGGTGCCGAACCAGTATCGGGCGGACGGCGGCAGGTGACGGGCGCGGAAATTGACCACCGCGCCAACATGGTCCGGATAGGGCGCGATCAAAGGCGCGAGGAGCGCCGCGGCGAGGACGATGACCACGATCGCCGAACCGATCACCGCCGTCGGATTGCGGCTGAAACGGCGCCAGTTCTGGTAGGCGGTCGAGATCCGGGGCGCAGATTCCCCCGCCACGGCGGCGCTCACGCGCGCTCTCCGCGGATGCGGACTCTCGGGTCGACGACGCCCACCAGAACATCGATCGTGAGGTTGACGAGGACGAAGAACAGGCCCGAAATCATCACCACGCCCATCACCGCGTTCAAGTCCTTTTGCAGGATGCTGCGCACGCCGTAGCTCGCCATGCCCGGCCAGGAGAAGACGAGCTCGACCACGAACGCGTTGCCGAGCAGCGAAGCAAATTCGAGGCCCAGAATCGTCAGCGGCGGCACGAAGGCGGGACGCAGCATGTATTTGAACATGCGCACCCGTCCAGGCACTCCGAAGGCGCGGGCGGCCTCGATATAGTCCTGCTTGGCGACGTCGATCATCGAGGAGCGGGTGATGCGCGCGATCTGGCCGACCGTGGCCGCCGAGAGCGCGAGGCTCGGCAACAGGAGATGTTTGAAGGCGTCGGCGAAGCCGGCGAAATTGCCGGCGATCAGCGTGTCGATGGTGAGCAGTCCGGTGACGCTATGGGGGATCGGCGCATCCGGCGAAAACCGTCCGGTCGTCGGCAGGACATGGAGCACGTAGCCGGCGAACACCTGAAGCAGGAGGGCGAGCAGGAAGCTCGGCGTCACGGCGCCGAAGATCGCGATCAGCCGCACCAGATTGTCGATCCATCCATCCTTGTTCGCCGCCGCGACCACGCCAAGGGGAATGCCGACGAGAAAGGCGAGCGTGATCGTCGAGAGCACGAGTTCGAAAGTCGCCGCGAAGGTTTCGGCGATGTCGTCGTTGACCGGGCGCTTGGTGAGAAAGGAGAGGCCGAGGTCGCCGCGCGACAGCCCGACGATGAAGTGCTGGTATTGCTCGACGAGCGGCCTGTCGAGGCCCATCTTGCGCCGGAGATCGTCGACCTGCTCCTGGCTGGCGCGCGGACCCATCGCCAAGCGCGCCGGATCGCCGGGCATGACGCGCGCGATCGTAAAGATCACGATCGAGAGCCCGATGAGAACGAGAGCCGACCAGAGCGCACGCCGGATGAGAAAGTACAGGAATTCCAACGAAGCTACTCGTTTCCAAACCCTGCCGGGCCGGCAAACGCCCCGGCCGCTTCGGCTGCCTCACCCGCACGTCCATTTGTACTTGTGGAAGGCATAATCGAACGACTGCATCGGAACCGGAACGTAGCCGTCGAGACACTTGTCCATCGCGTGCCGCACGATTTGCGTCTCGAGGAACAC
This sequence comes from Roseiarcus sp., assembly GCA_035308265.1. Taxonomy (GTDB): domain Bacteria; phylum Pseudomonadota; class Alphaproteobacteria; order Rhizobiales; family Beijerinckiaceae; genus Roseiarcus. Next base: position 6,688 of record DATGHB010000136.1, on the reverse strand, counting down.
GTCGACCTGGTCGTCGATCAGCCGCGTTTGCAGATCCTTGTAGATCTTGGCCTGAGCGGCGGGATCGGCGGTCGCCCTGGCGGCGTCGATCATCTTGTCGACCTCGGGATTCTGGAGCCATTCCATTGAAGCCCAGGTTCCCGCCGACTTCGAGTCATACTGGGTGTAGAACATCGAGTCCGGCGAGGGGTAGGTCGGGCCGAAGAAGACCTCGGTGACGTTCGGCGTCGTCTCCGGCTTCGAGGCGATTTCCGTGATCCTGTTCCACGGCTCGCCCGACAGCGTCACCTTGAACCCGATCTGCTGCAGACTGGATTGCATGAGGAGCGCGATCTCCTCCTCGAACTTGGCCGAAGAGACATAGTCGAGGCTGAGCGGAATGTCGGTCTTGCCGGCATAGGCGCTGTTGGCGATCTCGGCCTTCGCGGCCGCAAGATCGAATTTGGGCGCCGCACTGTCGAGGTGCGCCTCGGCGAAGGTCTTGGGCAGAGGACCGGTCAGGTCGCCGCCAGGCAGGATCGTGCTTTTGATCGTATCGTAATCGGTCGCGAGCGCAATCGCCTTGCGAATATGGACGTCGTCAGTCGGCGCCTTTTTGGTGTTGAGCTTGAGATAAAAGGCGACCGAGGTTTCGCCCTTGACGATCTTCAAGCGCGGCATTTTGGAGAGCGCGTCGTAGGTGTCGGGGGACTGAAACTGGCTCGACATCGTGAGCTCTCCGGAGGCGGCCATAGAGCGCACCGTCGCTTCGTCGTTGGTGACCACGAAGCGGACCTCGTCGATCGGCCCTTCGCCCCATCCGCGATAGTAGTTGGGATCGCGCTCGATCGTCATTCCGGTGCCGCGATCCCAGCTCTTGAGCGTATAGGCGCCGGCGCCCGCGACATGGGTCGCAAGATAGGTCTGCCCGTCGTCATTGCCCGCGTTCGCTTTGACGACCTTGGAATTGAGGATCCGAATCGCCGGCACGGTGGCCAGGAACGGCGAGAATGTCTTGGACAGGTTGAACTTGACCGTCTTGGCGTCGATCGCCTGTACGCTTCCCGGTTTCAGGACGCCGGCGAACAGATTAGCGGGCCCCTGGTTGATCTTCAGGAGACGCTCGACGGAATAGACGACGTCTTCGGCCTGGACCGTAGAGCCGTCCTTAAACTTCGCGTCGGGCCGGATGTGAAAGGTTGCGCTGGTCGCGTCGGGCGACACCTCCCATTTGTCCGCCAGTTCCGGGATGAGGGCGCCCTTCGAATCGACGTTGACAAGGCCGTCATAGAGGTTCGCCGAGGCCATGTAGTCGGTGTAGTCGGAGATCTTCGCCGGATCGATGGTTCCGAAAATCTGGACGGTGTTGATCGTCACCGTATGCGTCGCCGCGATTGCGGGGGAAAGGAGAAGCGCGCCGAGGCCGGCTCCCCAAAACAATGACGATCGCATCGAACACCCCGTTGAGAATGGCCAAGCCGCTTCATGGCGTCGCCCGCTTGCTCGCGCGAGGAATCCTCGCGGGGCCGGTCGTGTCGGCGAACGCTCCGAAATTAGTCGATCATGTAATCGGGGGGTGCGCAAGCGAATGCGCGTCCCGGTCGCGCGGTGGCGCTTGACGGGTTTCTCCCGCTTCGCCCGGCGCGAGCGGCCGGAGATGCCGTTCGACGCCGAAATCGAGCGCGACCCGGTTGGCTTCATGTCCGGGGTCGATTCCGTAGCGGCGCAGGAGCGCATACAACGCGCCGCCGGAGAGATCGACCGGCTCAGCGTGCCGAATGGCGACCGAGCCGATCACCCCGACGCTCGCCGGGCCGCAAGCAGCGCGCACCGCCGGTCCCAGGAGGAGGTCCGAGCCCCAGCCGCTGACCGATTCAGCGAACGCCCAGTTCGCGCAAACCAGCGCGCGGCGCGTCAGCGCCGGGGCCATGATCTCGACCGACGAGGTGCGCGTCACGCCCCGGCCCAAAGATGGTCTTTTCAGGAACGGATAGGCGGTGGCCGAATCCCCGGTGAGCGCCGGCTGCGCTAGATCGAGCTTTTCGACGGCCATGGTGCGGAACAGGGCCTCGATTCCTGAAGCGTCGATCTCGACATCGTCGTCGAGGAACAGGACCGCCTGGTAGCGCAGCAGCAGATCCGCCCGGAGCTCCATGAGGCGCCGAATGGCCGTCGTCTTGGTTCCCGCCTGGAATATGGCGATGTCGGCTTTCGGATGGACGCTTGCCTCGTGGTAGGAGTTGAGGAGGACGTCGTAGCTGCGCGGCTCTGCGAGGTAGGCCGCGTCGAATCCTTGGCCGCACTGGACGAAGACGAGGACGTTGCGCGGATCGCCCGCTTCGCGTTCGATGCTGAGCCGCCCGTCGGCGTAGAAGCGATCCTGGCGCGCCCTCAATTCCTGCCGGTTGAGAGGCGGCCCCATTTCGCCCGGCCTCAGCGTGCGGTCGAAGACCCGGAAGGCCGCCTCCTCGAGCGAGCGGGGTTTTACGCCGCCGGTGATGGCGCGGAGGAATTCGAGATCGATATCCGGTCGCGGACGCCTGCCCGCCCGCAGTCCGCGCTCGAGAAAGTGCAGAAAGGGATGGGGATGGCTCCGGGCCCAGTCCGGATTCTGAGAGACGTACCAGGCGTGGTCGAATTCGGCGGAAGGGCAGGGGCCGGGCTCGGGGTGGGCGAGATAGAGCTCGAGCAGGCCGCGGCCCGTGGTCCTCGCCTGTTGGCGGAAACAGACGGGATCGAAGAAGGCGTTGGGGCGATAGCCGAGCCCCTCGCCGATCAGCGCGTAGTGCATGGGCGCGAACGGCGCGGCGAGTTCGCTCATCAGGCGCCGGCGGGCGTAAAGGCGTGGCCAGAACGCTCGCCGCAAGGCGGGGCTCATCGTGGGCCGGATCGGGTCGGGCCGAACGCGGTCTCGAACGCCGCGCGCAGCGCCGCATCCGCCCGGCTCATGGTCGCCGCACGGCCGAGGTCGGCGAGAGAGGTGACGCCATAATGGGACTCCCGGATCCCGCAAGGCGCGATGCCCGAGAAATGCCCAAGGTCGGGATCGACGTTGAGCGCGACCCCATGCAGCGTCGCCCAGCGCCGGACGCGCACGCCTATTGCGGCGATCTTGTCCTCGGCCGGTTCACCCGAGGGCGAAGCCGGCTTGTCGGGCCGCTTGACCCATACGCCGACCCGGGCTTCGCGCGTTTCGCCCGCGACGCCGAACGCCCTGAGGGCCTCGATCAGCCAGCTCTCGAGCGTGGCCACATAGGCCCGCACGTCGGGCCGACGGCGCTTGAGATCGATCATGACATAGGCCACCCGCTGCCCCGGTCCGTGATAGGTGAACTGGCCGCCGCGGCCGGCGCGATGGACCGGAAAGCGCGCCTCGATGAGGTCGCCCTCCTTTGCGCTGGTTCCCGCGGTGTAAAGGGCGGGGTGCTCGATCAGCCAGACCCGTTCTGGCGCCTCGCCGCGCGCGATCGCTTCCGACCGCGCTTCCATTTCCGCCAGCGCGTCGGCGTATGGCGTCAGCCCCGGGGTGACGACCCACTCGACGGGCGGCGCGCCGGATGGACCAAGCAGGGGCGCGCGGGGGTGAAGGCGCGAATTGAGCACGCGAGCTTCATATCAAAGGGCGCCCCGGAGCGCGAGGTCGGGCGACGGCCTGCGGGACGCGAGGGCCGCGAGCCCGCAAACGCCATCCACGTGCAACCAGTTGCGTGCATTACGGTTTTCGCGATGGCTAGACATATTTGCGCTTGACGGATCGGGACAATTGGCGCTTCCCTTTTGCGGTCGCCAGGGGGCGTTGCAGGACTGTGTAGCTGCTTGCGTTGGGGGGCAAGTTCTTGACCCGCGCCGGCCCGAACCGTTGTTGGGCTGCCGCGAGCGCGCTCATGGTTCTCGTCGGCGCGCCGGCGGGCGCATGGGGCGGCGCCTGGACTTTGCCGCAGGGAACCGGCCAGCTCATCGCGACCCTGTACGGCTGGACCGGGTTCGGCTCGCCCTGGGGCGGCAATCCCCCGGTCAACCAGAGCCGCTTCGACGCGCAGACCTATGTTCAATACGGCCTGACAGATTCGCTCACCGTTTTCGGGCAGACGGCCTTCGAACATTATGCGCTTGGGGAACCGACGCCGGACACCTACAACGGCCTCGACTATTCGGACGTGGGCGCGAGGATCAAGCTCTGGTCGACCGGGGAATGGGTGTTCTCGGGCGAGGCGACCGCGTTCATCCCCGGCGCCCATGATGCGAAGGCCCCGGCTGAAGAGGGCAATACCGGCTGGGCGGGAGAGGCGCGGCTCAACGCGGGCCGCAATTTCACGATTGGTTGGCTCCCCGGTTTCGTCGATGCGGAGACGGCCTTCCGGCTGCGCACCCAGGGGCCCCCGGACGAATGGCACGGGGACCTGACGGTCGGGTTCAAGTTCACGCCCAAAATCATGCTGATGCTCCAGGATTTCACCACCGTGTCGATGGAGTCCACCAATCGGACGTTCCCGGCCTGGCGCCAGTCGGTGGTCGAGGCGAGCGTGGTCTACGCGCTCAACGACAAATGGTCGGTGCAGGCCGGCCTGTTCTCGACCGTCTGGACGGTCAAGACCAACACCGAGCACGGGGCGGTGCTGGCGCTGTGGTGCAATTTTTAACCGGCGCGTCCCCGTCCGCCGGCGCATGGGGTAGGCTGCTTGCGCCTAAGGATCGAGGCCGGGGGAGGCGGGCATGAAACGGGTCATCGTCTGCTGCGACGGCACCTGGGACGATACCGGCGATCAGCGCATGGACACCAATGTCTTCAAGATGGCGCGGGCGATCCACGCCACTCAGGAGACCGGCGGAGTGTTGCAGATCGTGCTCTATCTGCGCGGCGTCGGCACGTCGGGCCTGCGAATCGAAAAGCTGGTCGAGGGAGCGATAGGCCTTGGCGTCGATGACAACATCCGCTCGGCCTATATGTTCATCGCGCAGAACTATGTGCCGGGAGACGAGATTTTTCTGTTCGGGTTCTCGCGCGGCGCCTACACCGCGCGAAGTCTTACGGGATTGATCAGCGCCTGCGGAATCCTCAAGCGGCAAAAGCTCGGCGACCTTCCTTGCGCCTGGGCCTATTACCGCTCCGATCCTCCGCACTCGCCGGAGAAGTTCCTGACCAAATGCAACACCGAAACGCACGCCGACGCGAGGATCAAGTTTGTCGGCGTCTGGGAGACGGTCGGGGCGCTGGGCCTTCCGGGCGGCCTGTTCGCCGCCGAGAACGCCAGGAAATTCGCGTTTCACGACACCAGTCCCTGCGCCGCCATGGAGCACGGCTGCCATGCGCTGGCGATCGACGAGCACCGTCACGATTTCGTCCCGACGCTGTGGACCGAGCCCGCGCCGGCCGGCGTCGGGATCGAGCAGGTCTGGTTCGCGGGCGCGCACTCGGATGTGGGCGGCGGCTATGCGACCGGCGCGCTCGCCGACATCCCCCTCGTGTGGATGGCCGAGAAAGCGCAAGCGCACGGACTGGCCCTCGACCGGAATTGCCTTCCCGTTTCCGCGGACCTTCAAAATCTGGCGCCGTCGCACGACTCGAGCAGCGGCCTCTTTTCGATCGATCGATTCAGCCCGACCTTCCGCGAAATCCTGCAGAAGCCGTTCGAAGTGTCGGCCTTCGAACGCCTGTACGCGCCGCTCGACGCCAACGGCGTTCGTCTGCCAACGATCAACGAAAAACTGCATGGCAGCGTCGTCGCCCGCTACGGCAAGCAGGCTTCCGTCTGTGTGGACGACGTCGACGGAAGATGCGGTTCGGTCACCTATCAGCCGCCGAATCTCAAGCCGCTGTTCGCAGCCGACGGGACTCTCGTGCCGGGCGCTCCGGTCGCCCCTTGAGCGCTCCGGCTCACGCGCTCTTTTCGAACAATTCGCGCCCGATCAGCATGCGGCGGATTTCGCTGGTTCCGGCGCCGATTTCGTAGAGCTTGGCGTCGCGCAAGAGGCGCCCGAGCGGATAGTCGTTGGTGTAGCCGTTTCCCCCTAAGAGCTGGATCGCGGCGAGCGCGACCTCAGTCGCGCGCTCCGCGGCGTAGAGGATCGCCCCCGCCGCGTCCTCGCGGGTGGTCTGCCCGCGATCGCAGGCCTTGGCGACGGCGTAGACGTAAGCCTTGGCGGCGTTCATCGTCACGTACATGTCGGCGAGCTTGCCCTGCACCAACTGGAATCTCCCGATCGGCTCGCCGAACTGCTTGCGTTCGTGGACATAAGGCAGGACGACGTCGAGCGCGGCGGCCATGAGGCCGAGCGGCCCCGCCGACAGCACCACGCGCTCGTAGTCGAGCCCGCTCATCAGCACGTTGACGCCCTTGCCAACCCCGCCCAGCACGTTCCCGGCGGGAACTTCGCAATCCGCGAACACAAGCTCCGAGGTGTCGGAGCCGCGCATGCCGAGCTTGTCCAGCTTGGCCCCTTGCGAAAAGCCCTTCATGCCGCGCTCGACGATGAAGGCGGTGATCCCGCGCGCCCCTGCGGCGGGATCGGTTTTGGCGTAGACGACGAGGGTCTCGGCGATGGGGCCGTTGGTGATCCACATCTTCGCGCCATTGATGAGGTAGCGGTCGCCCTTGCGCTCCGCGCGCGTCGTCATCGACACCACGTCGGAACCTGCGTTCGGCTCCGACATTGCGAGCGCCCCGACATGCTCGCCGGAGATGAGCTTGGGCAGATAGCGCGCCTTCTG
>DATGHB010000135.1:0-2106 GCA_035308265.1 Roseiarcus sp. | reverse complement strand
GGGCTTGACCTCGGCGTTCTCCGGCAAGGCGGGCCAGCCGACATGATCCTGACCAGGGCGCGGGATTTCACCGAGCTGCTCGCCCGTCCGCAATCCGATCGCATCGTGGTGAGACACGGGAAAGCCTCGAGCGCCAGGCCTCCCGATTACGCCGAGCTCGACGCGCTTTTCGGCCTCGCGCCATGAGCCAGGCTTACGACATCGCCTCGCTGCGCGCCGAGATCGGTCCGGTCAAGTGGGAAGACAATCCCGTCCTAGTCAGGCAGAAGAGCCGCGACTTCTATTGGTATTCGCCGGTGCTCAAGCGCGAGCTGGAGACGGTCACCGCCGACGTCGTCGTCACGCCGAAGAGCGAAGCCGAGGTGCGTGCGATCCTCAAGGCCGCTTACCGGCTCGGGATTCCGGTCACCCCGCGCGGCGCGGGGACCGGCAATTACGGGCAGGCGATGCCGCTCATGGGCGGCGTGCTGATGAACCTCGCCGAGATGAACACGATCCGCTCGATCGAACGGGGGCGGGTCGTCTGCGAGCCTGGCGCGCTGCTCATCGACGTCGACAAGGCGGCCGAGCCGTCGGGCCAGGAATTGCGCATGTTCCCCTCCACCCGCGCGACCGCGTCGATCGGCGGCTTCGTCGCCGGCGGGTCCGGCGGCGTCGGCTCGATCACATGGGGCGGCTTGCGCGATTTCGGCAATGTGCTGCGCCTCAACGTGATGACGCTCGAAGCGGAGCCGCGCAAGCTCGAGCTCACCGGCGAGGATCTGCACAAGGCCGTGCACGCCTATGGCACCAATGGAATCATAACCGAAGTCGAGGCGCCGCTGACCGCGCGCTACGATTGGGTCGAGATCATTGTCGGCTTCGAGCGTTTCGACGCCGCGACCGCTTACGCGCTCGCGCTCGCCGAACAGGATGGAATCCTGAAGAAGCTGGTCACCGTCGTCGAAGGCCCCGCGCCGCACGAATATTTTCTCCGCCATCGCTCGCTCATCCCCAAGGGCGCGAGCGTCGTCATTCTGATGGTCGCTCCCCACGCGCTCGACGCCTTCGAGGCATTCACCCGTCCCTACAAGGACGCGCGCATCCTCCTCGATTCGAGCAAGGCCTCGCCCGAGACGCTCAAGGGCTTGCCCCCCGCCTATGAGCTCACCTGGAACCACACCACTCTTCGTGGGCTCAGGGTCGATTCCCGAGTCACCTACCTCCAGGCCCGCTATCCCAGCGAAGGGGCGCTTCAGGCGATCAAGACAATCCACGACCGCTATGGGGAGGAGGTCAGAGGCCATCTCGAGCTCATCCGCTTCAACGGCCGGATCGGGTTTGCGGGGCTGCCGCTGGTCAGGTTCACCACCGAAGCGCGGCTGAACGAGATCATCGCCGAGCACGAGGCGATGGGGGTCATGATCTTCAACCCCCACCGCTACACGCTCGAGGAAGGGGGGATGAAACAGACCGACGCGATCCAGCTCGCCTTCAAGCGCGAGACCGATCCCAAGGGCCTGCTCAATCCGGGCAAGATGATCGCCTGGGAGAACCCCGAATTCGATTTCTCGGCCGGGCGGAACTTCCTCTTCCCCGGCCTTGAGGCGCGGGCGCGCGCGGCCGGGGCTTGAGCTTACGTTGCGCGTCCTGGTGCTGTTCGCCCATCCGGTCGAGACGAGTTTCGCCTCGAGCCTGCATGCGAAGCTCGTCGAGGCATTGCGCGCGCGGGGGCATAAGGTCGACGATTGCGATCTCTATGCCGAGGGCTTCGATCCGGTGATGTCGAGGCAGGAGCGGATCGACTATCACGATGTCGCGGTCAACCGCCGTAATGTCGCCCCTTACGTCGACCGGCTCCTGGCCGCCGAGGCGCTGGTGTTTTCCTATCCGGTCTGGAACATGGGGTTTCCGGCGATCCTCAAGGGGTTCGTCGACAAGGTCTTTCTGCCCGGCGTCAGTTTCACTCTGGGCGACGACGGCTCCTTCAATCCCTGCCTTCACAACATCAAGCGCCTCGGCGTCGTTTGCACCTATGGCGGCGGGCGATTGTTGACTTTCATGATGGGCGATCCTCCGCGCCGCTTCTTGACGCGCTCCATGCGTCGGCTCTGCGCGCCCAGCGTC
>DATGHB010000134.1:0-2852 GCA_035308265.1 Roseiarcus sp. | reverse complement strand
GGGTTTGGGCGTCGACGTCGACCGCATCTTCGCCATCGCCTTCGCGGTCGGGAGCGGCCTTGCGGGCCTGGGAGGAGCGCTCGCCGCCGATGTCGTCGGCGGCGTCGATCCCTCGTTCCCGGTGAAATTCCTCGTGACTTTCCTCATCCCCGCGATTCTCGGGGTCGCGCTCGAGCGCACGCTCTACCGGCGGCTCTACGGCGCGAGTCCGCTCGACCAGGTCCTGTTCACCATCGGCCTCGTGCTGATGGCGATGCCTGTCGCCGACGTACTGATCGGCCATGAGGCCCAGCAGGTCCATCTGCCTGCCTGGCTCAACGGGCGGATCGAGACGCACGGGGTCGGGATCAGCGTCTACCGCCTCTTCATCATCGCGCTCTGCGGCCTCATCGCCGCAGCCCTTCAGGTCTTTCTGGTCAAGACCCGGTTCGGCGCGCAATTGAGGGCCGCGGTGGACGACGCGCGCGTCGCTCAGGGTTTGGGCGTCGACGTCGACCGCATCTTCGCCATCGCCTTCGCGGTTGGGAGCGGCCTTGCGGGCCTGGGAGGAGCGCTCGCCGCCGATGTCGTCGGCGGCGTCGATCCCTCGTTCCCGGTGAAATTCCTCGTGACCTTCCTCATCGTCGCGGTCATTGGCGGCTCGAACGGGATCCTGGGGGCGTTATTCGGCGCGCTCCTGCTCGGCGTGCTCGACGTCGCCGGCAAGTACTACATCCCCTCGATCGGCGCCTTCATCATCTACGGAGTGATGGTGGTCACGCTGATCGCGCGCCCGCAAGGATTGTTCGCGCGCGGAGACGGGCGATGAGCGCGCCCGAGGCATCGACAACGCGCCGCGTCGCCGCGCATCTCACTCGCGGCGCGCGCTGGCGCTGGCCGGAGATCGCCTTCTGGCTCGCGGCGCTCGTAGTGATCCTCCTCGCGCCCTCGCGCGCCGGTCTTTTCAACGAGATCCTGATTGCGGGTCTGTTCGCGCTGTCGCTCGATCTCATTCTCGGACTGGCCGGGATCGTCTCGCTCGGCCACGCGGCGTTTCTCGGCCTTGGCGCCTATGCCGCGGCCATTCTCGCCAACGACGGCTTGGCCGAGCCGATGCCCGGGCTTGCTTTCGGCGCCGCCGCAGCCGCGCTCGCCGGCTTCGCGACCGCGCCGCTCCTGCTGCGCGGCGGCGACCTGACCAGGCTCATGGTGACGCTCGGCGTGTCGCTGATGCTGGGCGAACTCGCCAACCGCCTGAGCTGGCTGACCGGCGGCGCGGACGGCCTCAACTTTGCGATCGGACGGCTCTTCGGCCGGTTCCCGATCGACTTCACCGGGCAGCGCACCGCCGCGCTCTACTCTTACGCCGTCCTCTTCATCCTGTTCGCCATCGCGCGGCGGCTCGCCCAGTCGCCCTTCGGGCTGGCGCTCGCTGCTGTCCGGGAGAACCGCCTGCGCGCGGACGCGCTCGGAATCGCGACCAGCCGGCGGATCATCGCGATCTATACCGTCTCCGCGGCTTATGCCGGCGCCGCCGGGGCGCTGCTCGCCCAGACGACGCAGATCGCCTCGCTCGATCTCTTCGATTTCCATCGCTCGGCCGATGTCATGCTGATGCTGATCATCGGCGGCCCGGGCTATCTCTATGGTGGGCTTATCGGCGCGGCCGCGTTCATCGTGCTGAGGGACGTGATTTCCGCGGCGACGCCCGAATACTGGGAGTTCTGGATCGGGGCGCTCCTGATCGCGCTCGTCCTCACCGGACGCGAGCGCGTCCGCGACGCCGCGGTCCGCGCCGTCTCCCTTCTCATGCCGAAGGGCGCCAGACGGAGGGCGGCGTGAGCGCGGCCGCCCTCGAGGCGCGCGGACTCAGGCGCCATTTCGGCACGCTGATCGCGACCGACGACGTGTCGTTCGCAATTCAGCCCGGCGCCCGGCAGGCGCTGATCGGACCGAACGGCGCCGGCAAGACGACGCTGATCAATCTCCTGACCGGCGTGATCAGGCCGACCGCGGGCCAGGTCTTTCTAAAGGGCCGCGACGTCACGCATCTCAAGCCGAGCGCGCGGGTCAGGATGGGGCTCGCGCGCACGTTCCAGATCAATCAGCTGTTTCCCGATCTGACGCCAGCCGAGTCGCTTGGGCTGGCGATCTCGGAGCGCAACGGCGCCGGCGCCGATTTCTGGCGCGTGGCGGGCAGCCGGTCCGCGATCGTCGCCGAAATCGCAGAACTGCTCGGGCGCTTCGGCCTCGAGGCCGAGATGGACGTGCCCACGCGGAAGCTCGCTTATGGCAAGCAGCGTCTGCTCGAGATCGCGCTCGCGCTCGCCGCGCGCCCGCGCGTGCTCTTGCTCGACGAACCGGCCGCAGGGGTGCCGGAGGAGGAGCGGCGGGACATCCTCGCCGCCCTCGCGGCTCTTCCCTCGGATGCCGCGATCTTGCTCATCGAGCACGACATGGACCTCGTGTTCAATTTCGCCAACCGCATTTCGGTGCTGGCGGCGGGGAAGCTATTGATTGAGGGCCCGCCGGAGGCGATCGCGAAGGATGAGCGCGTCCGCGCTGTCTATCTCGGCGAAGACGCGCATGGCTGAGCTTCTCCGGGTCGAAAGCCTGAGCGCCGGTTACGGCGAGGCGCGGATCATCCATTCCGTCAGCTTTGCGGTTGAGGACGGCCAGTCGCTGGCCCTGCTCGGACGCAATGGCGTCGGCAAGACGACGCTGATCGATTCGCTGGTCGGCGTGACCACGCGCTTTGACGGCAGGATCGCGCTCGGCGGCGAGGACATCACAGCTCTGCCGCCGCACCTGCGGGCGCGGCGAGGCATCGGCTGGACGCCGCAGGAGCGCAACATCTTCCGCTCGCTCACAGT
>DATGHB010000133.1:0-4547 GCA_035308265.1 Roseiarcus sp. | reverse complement strand
GCACAATGTCGCGATCGAGACGGCGTGCCTTCTGTTGTCGAGCTTCACCTGCGGCCTGGCCGCCATCGGCGCGAGGGCGCACAACGGCCTCATGTATTACGGCGGCATGGTCGTGACCTGCCTGCTCGGGCTTGGGTTCCTCTCGATCGAGATTCACGAATTCGCCGGCATGATCGCTCAGGGCGCGGGGCCGACCCGCAGCGCGTTCCTCTCGGCCTTCTTCACCCTGGTCGGCTGTCACGGGCTTCACGTCACGCTGGGAACTTTGTGGCTGCTCACCATGATCGCGCAGGTGTTCGCCAAGGGGTTTCGCGCCGACATCCTGCGCCGCGTCCTCTGCTTCGCGCTGTTCTGGCACACGCTCGACATCATCTGGGTGGCGATCTTCACCGTCGTCTATCTTTTGGGAGCAGGCGCATGAGCTCGATCGACGACTATGAGCCGCTAGGCGGCGCCGATCATGCTCCCGGCGACGAGCCGGCCCGCGGCCGCGAAGTCTGGGAAGGCGTCCTGGGCTACCTTGTCGGTCTTGCCCTTGCGATCCTGCTGACGGCCGTGTCCTTTTTCATCGCGGGCACGTTCCTCGTCTGGCGGCCCAGCATTCCGATCGCGCTGGTGGTGCTGGCGATCGCCCAGATTGGCGTGCACCTGGTCTTTTTCCTGCACATCACCACCGGGCCGGACAACGCCAACAACGTGCTCGCGCTGGCGTTCGGCGTCCTGATCGTCTTTCTGATCCTCGTCGGGTCGCTCTGGATCATGGCGAACCTGAATCAGAACATGGCCCCGATGCCCATGCAGATGTAGTCGCGCGCGTCCGAGCGTATCTCTGATCCGAGGCTCTCAGGGCGTCGAGGGATCGAACGGGCGGTAGTCCACGTCGTAGCCAAAGTACCGGGGGCCGACGAGCTTGAGCCCCGCCGCGGTTCGCCATTGGGGCGCGCAGGGAATGGCGATCGCCACCACCCGCAACCCGTAGCGGATCGTTTCGGTGGTGATCGGCGCCCCGGTGTCGGCGTCGAGAAGCGTGATCAGGTCCGGGGTCGTCACCAGCGGTTTGCCGTCCCGCTCGGCGATCAGGAACTCGTTCTGGAAGGCGATCCGATACGAGCGCCCGCGGTAGGCGCCGAGGCCCTCGAACTTTGCGTCGCCGCGGGCAAATCCGGTCTCGGTGCGCCTCGCAATGTCGATGACCCGGCCTTCGAAGATCGTCTGCGCGTTGAGCTTCGACTGGATCGCGGCGATTGCGTCGGCATGGGCGAGGCGGCTTTCCCGCAAGATCTCGCCCAGGCGCCGGGCAAGCGTGAGCGTGCCGCCGACCGACGACTTCTTGGCTGTCGCTCCGCTCATCGGGTAAAGCGTGATCAGGACGGAACCGCCCATTTCGATGGTGGCGGAACGGGCGAGCCTCTCGGTCCAGCGGTTGTCGATGCATTCGAGCAGGACGCTGTTGCCCTTGTCGTCGACGATCACCATCGGCGTCGCCGAGACGCCGTGCAGGGTGAAGGTGACCATCTGAAGCTCGGGATAGGCCCGACCCATTCCGTCGCCGTCGATCACCGGCAGGCCGGTCATCGCGCCGATTGCGAAGGGGATCGTCGAATTCAGGCCTCCGGCCTCCGCGCACAGAATGGCCCCGATCTTCCGCCCAAGGAATGCCTGGAGCTTGCGAAACGCGACCAGGATCTCTCCGCCCTCGGGGATCTTTTCGACCATCACCGTCGGCGCGCCCATCATCGCGCAGGGAACAACCAGCGCGTCGTCGTCGACGTCCTTAAGGTCGATCATCCTCACGGCCCCGTGCTTTTGAATGGCCCGTTGGGCCATCAGCTTGCCGATGTAGGGATCGCCGCCGCCGCCGGTCCCGAGAATCGCTCCGCCGACCGCGATGTCGTCGAGATCGGCCGCGGAAATCATCGTCGACGAGGGCGGGCCCTTCCTCGCCGCACCCGCTCCGGACGCGGACGGGGTCCGCGCTGCCGCCTTCCTGGAACTCGCCCGGCTTGGCGCCTTTCTGTCCGGCCTTCTGCTCATCGACGTTTCTTCCCCGCGCGGAAATCTGAAGGAACAACGCGCCTGTTTTACCATGACGCCGATCATTCCGGCGCCGCCTGGCGGACAATTGCAAACGCCCGCCGCGGCCTGGCGGTCCGGTTGGCGCGGACTATGCAGCGGGGATCGCGAGCCGCGCCGAGCCCGCGGAACTATCCCGCCAGCGCGCGCCGCTCGGCGTTGCTCCGCTGAAACAGGTCGTAGAGCGCGATCACCCGCCTGCCCTGGGGCGCGGTCAGCGCCTCTTCCGGCGCCCTTCCTTGAAGCACGTCGAGAAAGTGGCGGGTGGACAAGGCGAAGCTCGCGCCCCAGTCGGCGTTGAGGTTGTGGAAGGCGCGCACCTCGCCGTCCCGGTAGAGCGTGAGCGCGGGTTCGTCCAGCATCCGGTCGGAGCAGCGCGTGACCTGGATGACGCCTTCCTCGCCCTGGATTTCGAACCGCTCGGCGTCGGCGTAGTAGTCCGTTCGCAAAGTCATCTTCAACGCCAACGAAACATCCCACATGTCGTGCACCGGCGGGTCGATATGGCGCCAGGTCAGGGTCGCTGGCGCATCATAGACGCCGGCCTTGGTCTCGGTGCGCTCGATGCATGCGAAGCCGTCGCGCACCTCTCCGAACAGCCATAGCGCCACCGCCATCATGTGATGGCCGTGGTCGAACACGATCGGGCCGCCGCGGCCCTCGGCGGCGAGCGCGTGGCGCCATCGGCTCGTCGCGTCCGGCACCCGCCACGCCTGGGCGCGGTCGGCCATCACCGCCTTCATCCGGAAATGGAGCGGCTTGCCGATCGCGCCCTTAAGCATCAGCTCGCGGGCTCTGACCAGCGGCGGGTAGAAGATAAAGTTCTCGAACACTTTGAGGCGCTTTCCGTTCGCGGCGGCGGCCTCGACCATCCGGTCGCATTCGGCGAGCGTCATCGCCATCGGCTTTTGCACACTGACGTGCGAGCCCGCGGCCAGCGCCGCCGCCGTCATCGCCTCGTGCAGCGGGTGGGGCGTCAGGATTTCGATCAGGTCAAGGTCGAGGCGCAAGAAACTCTCGAAGTCGCGGGTCGCGTGGGCGCCGGGATGTCCGGCCGCGCGGCGGGCAAGGGCGTCGGGGTCGACGTCGCACAGGGCCGAAACCTCCGCCTCGGGATGATCGAGGTAGCCGCGCACGTTGAGATCGAATACGCGCCCAAGGCCGACAAATCCCACCCGTAGCTTGCGCGCCATGCAGAACCCACTCCGGCTGTCGGCGGCCCGAGTTTGGGGCAGCGTGCGGCTGACGTGTCAAGAGGCCGGAGAAGCGATCGGCTCTGGTCCCGTTGGATCGTGTGGAGCGCTTCGAGTGTGTTAATACATATGCATTATGTATGAATTTCAAAATGTGGAACTAAACGGGGTCCCAACATCCTGAAAACCTTAGGGAGCGCCGGTAAAAATGGAACTAAGGCCGGCCAGCGCCTGTGACGCGTCTCTCCGCAAGGCGGGCCCTTCCGGCGATCTGCCCCAAGGGCGGGCAGCGCGGCCGCGGTGCCCTGCGTTATCCCTGCGCCCTTAACCCGGTTTGCGGAATTCGAGGCCAGGCCGCCATCTTTGCACAAACTTGAATGAACTCGGACAGCATTTGGCAATCGACGCCAACAAAGACTGAAGGCGCCGTGGCCATTCCATCTGACCGAGTGCACGCTTTGACCACCTCAACCCGGTTTCCGGACGATGAACTTGGTTCGCCAAGAAGACTGTGGCGCCCTGACCCGTGCGCCGGCCGCATGAGACGGTATCTCGGGCGGTCGCCGCGCCGCGTGCTCCGGCGGCTGATAACGGCGGTGATTAAACTCGCATTGATCGCGATCCTCATGACCGGCTTCGTCGTCGCGGCGCTCTTCGCGCTCGACCTGGCCGACATGCTGAGATGGTGACATCGGGCCGTAAGGGGTGAGGCGGGGACCCCGCCTGCATGTCGCTGGCGGGCTGTTCGCCGATGCGCGAATCTTCGCGGCGGCGCCGCTCGCGGTTCTGCCGTTCGTCGGTCCCGGCAAGCACAGCCTGCACAAGGCGCCGCACCAGCCTCGGGTCGAGAAGCGTGCTGCTGTCCACCGTGCGGACCTTGGCGACGATCTCGTCGATGATGACCTCGGTGATCGGTATGTCCGCGCGCTCCCTTAAAGCAGCGACCCGAGCGCGGCCGCCGCGCACGGGCGAGTGCAGGCCAATGGGCGCATGGTGTCCGACCTCTATCTGTTTGAGGTCAAGAAACCATCGGAAAGCAAGCGCGACTGGGATTATTACAAGCTGCTCGCGACTGCGTCCGGGAGCGCCGCCTATCCGACCGCCGCCAACAGCCGCGGCCCGTTGACGAAATAAGGGATACGCGCCGGCGGGCCGCTCGCCGCCTCGCGAGGCCATCTCCCAGGCGCGCGGCCCGGCAGACAAGGCGCCGCGAGGCCGCGCTCGTCTTCAGCCGAACAGCGCGGCGGCGTCGCGCGCCTCCACCATTTGAACCTGGGCGGC
>DATGHB010000132.1:0-9941 GCA_035308265.1 Roseiarcus sp. | reverse complement strand
ATCTGCGCCGAGGCGCTGCTCAGCGCAGGCGCGCGGGTGCTGATCGCCTCGCGCAAGGCGGAGGCTTGCGAGGCCGCGGCGCGGGAGCTTTCGGCGCTGGGCGAATGCGAGGGCTTCGGCGGCACGGTCGCAAGCGAGGCCGGCGTGGCGGCGCTGGCCGCCGAGACCCGCAAGCGCGCCGACGCGCTGCATATTCTCGTCAACAACGCCGGAGCGAACTGGGGCGAAAAGTTCGAAACCTTCCCCTGGAAGGCGTGGGACCGCGTGCTCAGCGTCAACGTGACCGGGCTTTTCACCTTGACCCGCGATCTTGCCCCGATGCTGATCGCCTCGGCGACCCGCGACTGGCCTTCGACGGTCATCAACATGGGTTCGGTCATGGGTTACGTGACACAGTCGGAAACCGCATGGGCCTATTCCGCCTCGAAGGCCGCGGTGCATCACCTGACCCGCATCCTCGCCGCGGAGCTTGCGGAGAAGCAGGTGACGGTGAACGCGTTCGCGCCGGGACCGTTTCCGACCAACATGACGAAGTTCGCCCTTCGAGACGAGGCGGGGCAGGCGCGCAGCGCCAGATCTGTGCCGATGGGACGGGTCGGGCGCCCCGAGGACATTGCCGGAGCGCTGCTCTTTCTCGCCGGGCGTGGCGGCGCCTACACGACCGGGGCGATTCTGCCTGTGGACGGCGGGATCGGCGTCACCGCGCCGCCGGCGATGTTCGGAGCCTATCAATGAGCGATTGGGCGGACGTCAAGCGGGTTCCCGCCGCCGAACTGGCCGGCATGGTTGGAAAGCGCTTCACTTCGCGCTGGCTCACAGTCGATCAGGCGCGGATCGACGCCTTCGCCAAGGTCACCGAGGACGAATTGTTCATCCACGTCGATCCCGAGCGGGCGAAAGCGACCCAATTCGGCGGGACGATCGCCCACGGCTTCCTCACCCTCTCGCTGCTCTCGGCCATGGCCTATAGCGCCCTGCCGAGAATCGAGGGCGCCGTCCACGGCGTGAACTACGGCTTCGACCGCGTGCGCTTTGTCCACCCCGTCCGCTCGGGAAGCCGGGTGCGCGCGCATTTCACGCTCCACACGGCGACGCTCCGTTCGGAGCGCGAATGGCGCCTCACTTACGAGGTCAGCGTCGAGATCGAAGGGGTTCAGAAGCCCGCGCTGGCGGCGAACTGGCTCACCATGCAGGTGATGGGGTAGCTCCCATCCTGCGCGTTGAGAGCGACGTTCCTGCCTCCGCGTAAGCGCTGTGTCGAAGCCTACGACAAACTTCGTGTCTGCCCGTGCCGTGGGAACGTCACGGCGTATGTGCCGCTATCCCTCTCAAGCTGGGCGCATTGGCAGCGTTTCTTTCAATGATTCCCGTGACTGGAATCGGGAAAATACACTCCTCGCTCCGGCGCGCCGTCCAAATTGACAGATAGCGGCGCTCGTGCATAACTATGCATGGACGGTCGCAACGCGACCGCGCCGAACAGAAGACGAACGAGCAAAAGCCGCGTCAAACGACAGACTTGCCCTACGACATCTGGAGGAACGTCCCATGGCCAAAGACTTCGGCAACATTGCCTCGCGCGCTGTCGACCGCCGACAGGTGCTTACCGGCGCAGCCGCTGGCGGCGCGGCGCTCGCCCTCCCCGTAGTCCTTCCGCGGCGCGCGCTCGCGGCCGACAAGCCAACCGTCGTCAACTCCATCCGATCGCTCTCCAACCCCTATCACGCGACCTGGAACAAGGGCGGCGCGGCTTTCGCCAAGTCGGTCGGGGCGGACTACGTCACCCTCGTCACCGAGGGGAACAGCGAAAAAGGCATCGCCGACATCAAGGCGATCCTCGCCAAGACCGGCGGCAATTGCGTCATCAACGTCGATCCCAACGACAGCCCGGACGCCCGCCCGATCGTCGAGGCCTGCAAGGCGGCGGGGGCCTATGTCGTGACCCAGTGGAACAAGCCCAAGGACCTGCATCCGTGGGATTTCAACCCGAACTACGTCGCCCACATCTCCTTCAGCGGCGTGCCCTACGGCAAGGCGATGGCGGAGACGCTCATCAAGGCGATGGGCGGCAAGGGCGGCATCGTGGCGCTCGGCGGGATCGAATCCAACGTCCCCGCGATCGAGCGCAAGGCGGGGCTCGACCAAGCGCTCAAAGAGCACCCGGACGTGAAGCTCCTCGACTTGCAGGTCGCCAACTGGCAGGCGACCGTGGCGCTCGAGAAGACCAACGCTTGGCTTACCCAGTTCGGCGACAAGATCGGCGGTATCTGGGCGGCCAACGACGACATGGCGCTCGCTGCGGTCGAGGCTCTGCGCGCCGACGGCCGCGCCGGCAAAGTGCCGGTGACCGGCATCGATGGCATCAAGCTCGCGGTCGAAGCGATCCTCAAGGGCGAGATGGTCGGCACTGTCGCCTGGGATCCCTACTGGCAGGGAGGCATGGGCCTGTCGATTGGCTACCACGCCAAGACCGGCGCATTCGATCCAGCGAAGGAGCCCAAGGATCATCGGGAGTTCTACGGCAAAGGCGTCATCATCACAGCCGACAACGCGCAGAACTTCTACGACACCAACATCAAATCGGAACCCAAGATGGACTGGAACGACATCTGGGGCCGGGTGAGCGGACAAATTCAATACAACTAGCAGCCTCCGGGAAGCGAGAGGCGGCGCGCGGCCCCATTCTCGCGCGCCGTCCCGGCTTGGCCGGCAAAGTCAGCGGGCGAGAGTGAGAAGACGGAGGGGAGGAAGCAACGGGTCCGCCTGGAGACTTGAAGCAATCGTCGTGCATTTTGCAGCGGCGCCTCTGCCGCCAGACAGTCTTGAAGGCGGAGCGCCGCAGGTTTCAGGTCCGGGGCCTCTCCGCCGATCATCACGCCGTGCGGTTGCGGACCCGCCGACCCTTGTCGACTCGCCTTGGGGCCGAAGCCCGGCAAGGCTTTGTCTTGCCGGGCTTGCCCCGGTCGATTGAGCGATTCTCGATCGCTCGTCGGGCATTTGGTTCGACGGAAGCGACATGAGCGCGGCCTCGGCGATTTCTGAGACGTCTCTGAAGCGCCGCCGGAGTCCGCGCCGACGGCGATTTGCGGCCTGGGCGCCGGTCGCGGTCCTGATCGCACTCTGCGGCGTCATAGCTGGTCTTAATCCGAACTTCCTGACCTTTGGCAATGTTGTGCGCGTCAGCCAGGCGGCCATGATTCCGCTTGTGCTCGGCCTTGGCGAGACGTTCATCGTGCTCATGGGGTCGATTGACCTTTCAGTCGAGGGCGTTCTGACGCTCGCGGCGGTCATCCTGTCCATGCTGGTGCTCAACGGGGGCAACGCCAACGATTTCGGAATGCTCGCCGTTCCCGCCATCCTTATCCTCGGGGCCGGGGTCGGTTTTTTGAGCGGCCTCGTCCACGTCATGCTCAAGGTTCCCTCGTTCATGGCGACGCTCGGCGTCTGGTTCATGGGCGTGGGCGCGGCGAACGCGCTGCTCGGGGGCATGGCGATCAGGATCAACGATCCGTGGATTCGCGCCTTGGCGATCGAGCGCTTTTTTGGCTTTCCGCTCGGGGTCTGGCTGGCGCTCGGATGCCTGGGCGCGGCGCTCGTTATCCAGAACTATACCCGGCTCGGCCGCCACATTTATGCTCTCGGCGGCGGCGAGGAGCTCGCCGCCTTCTCTGGCGTCGCAGTCGCCCGCGTGCGCATCGCGGCCTTCACCCTCGCCGGGGTCTTTTACGCAATCGGGGGTGTGCTCGCCGCCGCTCAGCTTGGACTTGGCAACGCCCAGATTGGAAATGGGTGGCTGTTCACCACGATCACCGCCGTGGTGGTTGGCGGCACCTCGCTGTCTGGCGGCGAGGGAGGCGTTTTGCAAACCCTTGTCGGCGCCTTGATCGTCGTCGTGCTTGCGAACGGCATGGTGCTCCTGGGCGTTCCGTCCGACGTTCAGATCGGCGTGCAGGGGCTCTTGATCATCGCCGCGGTCGGTCTGTCGATCGACCGCAAGCGCGCGCGGCTGGTCAAATGAACGCGCCGGTCGCGCAGGCGGCGCTTTCGCTGGTCAACGTCGACAAGCGCTTCCCCGGCGTTCACGCGCTCAAGGATGTCTCGATCGACGTCCGGCGCGGCGAAGTGGTCGGCCTGATAGGCGAGAACGGCGCCGGGAAATCGACGCTGATGAAGATCCTGAGCGGGGTCTACCAGCCCGATCGCGGCGACATTCTGATCGGCGGCAAGCGGTCTCGCCTCGCGAGCGCCGCCGACGCCGCCCGGCAGGGGATCGGCATGGTCTTTCAGGAGCAGTCGCTGTTCCCAAACCTCACGATAGGCGAAAATCTCTATCTCGGCGCCGAAACTCAGTTCATCCGTTTTGGGTTGATGGATTGGGCGGCGCTCTATGACGCCGCGCGCCGGCAACTCGACAAGGTCAGCCTGACGGTCGATCCGAGAATGCGCGCCGACGAACTCGATTTTGCGTCCCGGCAGATGGTCGAGCTCGCCAAGGCGCTGACGCTCGAAGAGCAGGCGAAAGGCGATCTCGTTATTCTGCTCGACGAGCCGACGTCGGTACTGGAGCGCGCTGAGATCGACATCCTGTTCGGTCGGGTCCGCGCGCTCAAATCGCGCGCCTCTTTTATCTTCGTCTCGCATCGCCTCGATGAGGTGCTTGAGCTTTCCGACCGCATCTATGTGATGAAGGACGGGGCGGTGGTCGCTGAACTCGAGACCGCCGACGCCGAGGTCGGGACCTTGCACCGCCTGATGGTCGGCCGAAGCCTGCAGTCGGAATATTACCGCGAATCGCTGCAAGCGCCCTTCCGCGACGAGGTCATTGTCGAAGCCGCCGGCCTTGGGCTCGCCGACAGGTATCGCGACATCGATTTCAAGCTCCACGCCGGAGAAATCTTGGGGGTCGCGGGAGTGATCGGGTCCGGGCGCGAGGAACTGACCCGCACGCTCGCCGGTCTTGCGCCCCACGATTGCGGCAGGCTTGTCGTCAACGGGAGGGAGGTCCGGCTGGCGACACCGGCTGAAGCGGTCGATTGCGGACTGGGCTATGTGCCGCGCGAAAGGCGGGTCGAGGGCCTTGTCCTCTTTCTGTCGGTTGCGGCCAACATCACGCTCTCTGCATTGCGCGACCTCACCCGCTACGGGTTTGTCGATCGGCGCGAGGAGCGCAGGCTCGCGCGCGAATGGGTCGACCGGCTCCAGGTCCGCACGCCGGGCATCGATGCGCTCTGTCTCAATCTGTCGGGAGGCAATCAGCAGAAGGTTGTTCTGGCGAAATGGCTCACCGCCAAAGCCAAGATCCTCATCCTCGATCATCCCACTCGCGGCCTCGACGTCGGCGCGAAAGAAGAGGTCTACGAGCTTGCGCGCGCCGTGACCAGGCAGGGGGTCGCGATCATTCTCACCTCGGATACCCTCGATGAGACGATCGGCCTCAGCCATACCGTTCTCGTCATGCGCGACGGGACCATAACGCACAGGACAGACGCGAGCCCAGGCGGCAAGCCCCGCCAGGTCGACCTCATCAAGCATATGGTATGAGCGTTGTGGCAAGCGTGGTCTCGCAGCTTCGGTTCGACAGCTTGCGCCGATGGGCGCCGCTGGGGACGCTCGCTCTTCTCGTGTTTGTCGTCGGGGCCGCGCAGCCGAGCTTTCTCGAGCCGGAGACGTTGCTGCAGCTTGCCGGCGACACCGTCGTTTTGTTCATTCTGGCGAGCGGCGTCGCCTTCTCCATCATGCTCGGAGGAATCGATCTTTCGATCCAGTCGATGGCCTCGCTCGCCAGCGTCATTGTCGCCTTGACAGTGGCGCGGCTAGGCTATGGCTCCTTCGTTTTGGCCATTGGCGTTGGCGCGTTCGCTGGGTTCCTCTCCGGCGTTGCTCACGTCAAATTGAGAATTCCCTCGTTCATCGCCACCCTCGCGATGGGCGGCGTCCTTTACAGTGCGGCGCTGGTCGTCTCCCACGAGCGCTCGATCACGCTCGGGGTCGGCGAGCGCGACTATCAGACCTGGATCGCCGGCAGCCTGTACGGCGTTCCCGACGTGATCGTCATCGCTCTCGTCGTGCTGATCTTCGTCCACATTCTCCAGCAGCACACCCGTTTCGGCCGGTACAGCGCCGCGATCGGCGCCGGCGAGCCGGCGGCCTATGCGTCGGGAGTCAAGGTCGAGCGGCAAAAGGTCATGGCTTACGTGCTCTCCTCATCTTTGGCGGCGCTCGCCGGGGTTGTCCTCGCAGGACGGCTCGCAAGCGGCTCGCCAACGCTCGCGGCCGAACTGCTTCTCCCGGCGATTGCCGCGGTCGTTGTCGGGGGGACCGCGATCACTGGCGGCGTCGGAAGCATATGGCGCACTCTTGTCGGGTCGCTGATCATCTCAGTGGTCCGGGTCGGGATGACATTCCTCGGCGTCGACATTTTCGCCCAAAACATTGTTTTCGGCGCCGTTCTCATCGCCGCCGTCGCGGTCACCATCGACCGGTCGAAAATACCGATCGTCAAATGAGGGGACATAGAGACATGAATCTCCACCAGGGAGGCGCCTGGAAGGCCCTATATCGACGGCCCGATCAAGAAAAACATGCCGATCGGCAATTGTCCGACAAGCGAGGAATGACCGGACTTCCTTGTCTTCCGGCGCTCCGCGAGCGGAAGCGACTGGGTCGTTCAATCTGGCTCGTTGACGATGGAGCGCTCACGACGGTATGCGGCGCTTTACCGAAAAACTAACATGGCCGCAGCTCGATTCAGGAAAACCAATCGAAGATACGCCTCTTCGACGGACGTGGCTGAGCTCGCGGGCGTTTCTCAATCGGCTGTATCGCGCGCCTTTTCGGAAGGGAAAAGCATTTCCGAGGAAACGAGCCGGAAGGTCTTCGAAGCGGCGAAGAAGCTTGGCTATCGCCCGAACTTCCTGCCCCGGATCCTGTTCAATCACCGCTCCCGCCTCGTCGCGATCGCGATCAGCGATGCGGCCAATCCATTCTATGCGTCGGCGCTTGTGAAATTTACCGCCTGCTTGCAGGAGACCGGTCATCAGGTCCTGCTCGTTCACGTCGAGGACAGTCACGCGCTCGACAGCGCCATACCGAGAATCGCGCGCTATCGGGTCGACGCCGTAGTGAGCGCCCTCCCGGTTCTCTCGAAAGCCGCCGCGCGCGCGCTCGCCGACATCCGGGTTCCCACCGTCGCCTTCAATACGCCGGCGAAGAGCCGATGGATTAGCGCGATTTGTGCCGACAGCATTGGCGGGGCGGTCGCGGTCGCTGATCTTTTCGTCAAGCGTGGCGCGAGGTCCTTCGCATTCATTGGCGGGTCCGATGGCAGTCACGCAAGTCTTGAACGGCGCCGCGGATACGAGGAGCGCCTGCGTGCGCTGGGGGTTTCGAAAGTCAGCTTTGCGACCGGCGGTTTCACTTATGAAGGTGGGCTCGCGGCGGCCGAGGCGCTTTATGCGGCGGGAAAGCCCGACGCGATCTTCTGCGCAAACGACCTCATGGCGATCGGAGCCATCGACGCGCTGAGGGGTCGCCTGAAGCTCCGCGTTCCCCAGGACGTGCTGGTCGCGGGTTTCGACGACATTCCGCAAGCCTCCTGGGGCGCGTACAGCCTAACGACTGTCGTTCAAGACTCCGACACCATGGTGGCCGAAGCGGTGGCGATGCTGAATACGATGATCTCCGCCGACGGGCCAAGGGGAAAACAGGTCAGGACAGTCGCGAGCAAACTCGTTGAAAGACAGACCACGGCCAGCCAGCTCGGTACGCCCTATGAGTGGCGCGCGCGATGAGGCCAAGATTGGCCGACTTAACCCCTCTCCCATCGGGAGAGGGGTTATCGCCGCCTTTGCATCCTCCCGCCGCCCTTTGGGCGGGCTTCGCCGCCGCCCCAATTGTGCGGGCCCATGTCGGCGTCGGTCGGCTTGCGGGGCCTTGTCGAAGGAAGGTTGGCGGCGCGGCCGAACAGGCGCGGGCCGGCGTAGGCGCCCGCTTCCGCCTCGATTTCCTCCTGCCGCGCCAGCGGATCGTCGCCGACCGCGAGCGCGACCGATTGCAGGCGCTTGATCTCGTCGCGCAGGCGAGCCGCTTCCTCGAATTCGAGGTTGCCCGCGGCCTCCTTCATCCGCTTCTCGAGGTCCGCGATCGTCGCCTCGAGGTTGTGGCCGATTGCGGGCGTATCGGCGAGGCCGATGTCGACGGTCACATGGTCGGCCTCGTAGACCGAGCCCAGAATGTCCGCGATGCCGCGCTTGATTGACGCCGGCGTGATGCCGTTCGCCTCGTTGTAGGCTGTCTGCTTCAGGCGCCGCCGTTCTGTCTCCTCCATCGCCCGTGTGATCGAGCCGGTGACCACATCGGCATAGAGCACGACCTTGCCGTCGACGTTGCGCGCGGCGCGGCCGATCGTCTGCACCAGCGAGGTCTCCGAACGCAGGAAGCCCTCCTTGTCGGCGTCGAGAATGGCGACAAGAGCGCATTCGGGAATGTCGAGCCCCTCGCGCAACAGGTTGATGCCGACCAGCGCGTCGAAGGCGCCGAGGCGCAGGTCGCGGATGATCTCGATGCGCTCGATCGTGTCGATGTCGGAATGCATGTAGCGCACCCTGACCCCGTTCTCGTGCAGATATTCGGTCAGGTCCTCGGCCATCCGCTTGGTCAGCGTGGTGACGAGCGTGCGGTAGCCGCGCTGCGCGACCTCCTTGATCTCGCCGAGCAGGTCGTCGACCTGGCTGCGCGCCGGGCGGATTTCCACGGGCGGGTCGATGAGGCCGGTCGGGCGGATCACCTGCTCGACGAAAACCCCGCCGGTCTGCTCCATTTCCCAGTGTCCCGGCGTCGCCGAGACATGGATCGTCTGCGGCCGCATCGCGTCCCATTCCTCGAACCGGAGCGGCCGGTTGTCCATGCACGACGGCAGGCGGAAGCCGTATTCGGCGAGCGTCGCCTTGCGCCGGTAGTCGCCGCGATACATGCCCCCGATCTGCGGGATCGTCACATGGCTCTCGTCGGTGAACACGAGGGCGTTGTCGGGCAGATATTCGAACAGCGTCGGGGGCGGCTCGCCGGGCCTGCGGCCGGTGAGGTAACGCGAATAGTTCTCAATTCCCGCGCAGGAGCCGGTCGCCTCCAGCATTTCTAGGTCGAACAGGGTGCGCTGCTCGAGCCGTTGCGCCTCGAGGAGGCGGCCCTGCCGGTTGAGCTGGTCGAGGCGCTCTTTCAGCTCGACCTTCATCGCCTCGATCGATTGAAGGAGCGTCGGGCGCGGGGTCACATAGTGCGAATTGGCGTAGATCTTGACGAATTCGAGGTCCTGCGTCTTCTGCCCCGTCAGCGGATCGAACTCGGCGATCGCCTCGATCTCGTCGCCGAAGAAGCCGATCCGCCAGGCGCGGTCCTCGTAGTGGGCCGGGAAGACTTCGATCGTGTCGCCTCTCACACGGAACAGCCCGCGCGAGAAGTCGCCAGCCTGTGTGCGCTTGTATTGCAGCGCGACCAGATCCTTGACCAGCTGGCGCTGATCGACCTTGTCGCCGAGCTTGAGCGAGAAGGTCATCGCGGTGTAGGTCTCGACCGAGCCGATGCCGTAGATGCACGAGACCGAGGCGACGATGACGACGTCGTCGCGCTCGAGCAGTGCACGCGTGGCGGAGTGGCGCATGCGGTCGATCTGCTCGTTGATGTCGGATTCCTTCTCGATATAGGTGTCGGTGCGCGGGACGTAGGCCTCGGGCTGGTAATAGTCGTAGTAGGAGACGAAATATTCGACCGCGTTGTCGGGGAAGAAGCTCTTGAACTCGCCGTAGAGCTGCGCGGCCAGCGTCTTGTTGGGCGCGAGGACCAGCGCCGGCCGCTGGGTCGCCTCGATCACCTTGGCCATGGTGAAGGTCTTGCCCGAGCCGGTGACGCCAAGCAGCACCTGGTCGCGCTCGCTGGCCTGGACG
>DATGHB010000131.1:0-3965 GCA_035308265.1 Roseiarcus sp. | reverse complement strand
GCCGAATTTCTGGCGCTGCAGGTGAGCCGCCTCAACGAGACGCTGCTCGTCTCGTACTCAGCGATGTACAATTCGGTCACTGGGACAAACTTCGAGGCTGTCGATCGCGTCGTCAAGATCGTGCGCGAGCTCGATCGCTATCACGGCTTGGCCGCCGCTCCGCTTCCGCGCCAGGAGCCCAAGCTGCGCGGCGAGGAGCAAGTGACGCGCCTGCTTCCTCCGCCCGCCGAGCGTCCGATCGCCGTAGGGCGTCGAGAGACGCCCGTCCTTCTGGACGGGCTATCCGATCTCCCGGTCGCCGAAACGGTCGCCGAGAGAATCGAAAATGGCGCCGCAAGCGATTGAAAAGGCTCGATCCGGACTCGCGAATGGCAGGGGCCGCGATCCTGCGATCGGCGCGAGGCCGCCCCTTATCGCCGCGGTCTGGCCGGCCAGTGCTCCCTGAGCACTGCGAACAGGAACGCCGCCGACAGGCCGAACAGCATCGTGCCGTTCAGCGCTTCGATGGCGCCCATCAACTGCCAGTGCTTGGCCAGGAACAGGTTGGCGTGGCCGTAGGTGGTCATGGCGCTGAGCGAGTAGAGCGCGGCGGAGGCAAAGTCGGGCCGCGCGCCGAGCGCGACATAGGCCACCGCCCAGGCGCCAGCCTCCGCCGCGTGCAGGACCGTCAACAGGAGGACCGTAACGACGATCAGGGCGGCGAGCACAATCGAGGACCGGCGAGCGCGCAACATCAGCGGCAGCTCGAGCACGACCTGGTCGCGGATCAGAACCAGCCCGAAGGCGTGAACCAGCACCGTCAGGACAATAAGCGGCAGGCCCCACGCCCAGTTGTTCGACCAAGCCGCTTCAGCGCCGAACACAATCGCGCGCCCGGCGGCTCACAGCGAACGAACCGCCGGCGAGCGTTCGCGAACGGCGCCGACGCGCATCAGTACCAGCCGGGCGCGTAGGGACCCCAGACGCCGCCCCAATCCATCGCCGCGTCGGCGTTCAGCATCGCCGTCGTCTCCTGCATTTCAGCGATGTTGTTGGCGGCGCGGATCTGCTGGTATTGCTGATAGGCGGCCGCGTTGCCGATGAACGCGCAGCCGCAGCCCGCCGCATCCGCGTAGATGTAGACGGGGCCGTGCTTGCGCTGCGAAAAGACGATCGTGTTTTGCGGCAGCGCCTGAAGCTTGGCCATCTTCTGCGGCGTCTCCGCCTGCTGCCGCGTGAAGCCCGCCGCCGCCAACTGACCTTCTTTCTCCTGCGCGCCGACCGTCACGCAGCCGGCCAGAGCCGCCGACGCGGCGAGCCCCGTCAAGACAATCCCAATCTTTCTGATCACCGTCGCCTCCCCTCGTCCCCGCAACAACGACACCCATGACTCTGGCCCCCTGCCCCGCCGCCTGTCAATCGCGCGGCGCCCGCCGTCCTCTCAATGCGGGGGAACAGCCGACGTCTGCGCCGTCACATCCGGCAGCATCGATTGGCTCCAGCCGCCGCCGAGCGCGACGATGAGATTGACGACATCGGCCTGGACCAACCCCTGGGTCGAGAGGAGCGCTTCCTCGGCGGTCAGCTGCTGGGCTTCCGCAACGACGACTGCGGTGAAGGCCTGGGTGCCGGCCTGATATTCGTTGAGTGTGATCTGCGTCGCCTGCCTGGAAATGCGGACATTCTCCGCCTGCACCTTCACTTCGCGCGAGTAGATGCGGATCCCGACCAGCGCGTCCTCGACCTGCTGGATCGCGGTCAGCACAGTCTCGCGATAGGCGGCGACGTCCGCGTCATAGGTCTGACGCGCCGCCTCGACTTGCGCGGTGGTGAGGCCGCCGTTGAACAGGGGCTGGGCGAGCGAAGCGCCAAACGACCAGACCGGATTACTCTCTCCAAAGGCGGCGCCGAACGGATTGCCGGAGTAGCCAGCGAGACCGGAAAGCGACACGGCCGGAAAATAGCCGGCGAATTCGACGCCGATCTGGGCGTTGGCCTGACGCATCGTTTGCTCCGCCGCTGCGACGTCGGGCCTGCGCTCGAGCAGCGACGACGGCAACCCGACCGGGATCGCGGGAACGCTGGTCGCGAGGCTTCCACGCGGGACGGCGAGGCCCGCGGGCGGCCTTCCCATCAGCACCGCGATCGCATGCTCGCTCTGCGCGCGGGACACGCCCGCCGCGATCAGCTGCGCCTCAGCGTTGAGGACCTGCGTCTGGGCGGTGATGACGTCGGACTTCGCCGCCGTCCCGGCGTTGTATTGGTTCTGCGTGATGGTCAGCGAATGTTTGTATTCGGCGACCGTCTTCTCGAGCAGGTCCTCGAGCGAATCGGCCTGACGAAGCGTCACATAGGCGAGCGCCAGGGCCGATTGCGCGGCGAGCGTCGCGTTGGCGAGCGTGGCGGCGGTCATTTCCGCGCCGGCCTGCTGCGCCTCGATCTCGCGCCGGATCTGACCCCACACGTCGAGCGTCCATGTCCCAGAGGCCTCGGCGGTGACGTTTGTTTGTGAGGGCGAAGAGCGGGTCGCCGAGCCAGCGCCGTTGATTGTGGGGAACAGCCCCGAGCGGGCCTCGTTGATGAGCGCCAGCGCCTCCCGATAGTTGGCCTCGTCCGCCTTGACCGTCTGGTTGGACACCACGACGACCCGCATGAGCTGGTCGAGCTCCCGATCGTGAAATACGGACCACCACGCGCCTTTCGCCTCGTTTGCGCGCGGCGTCGCCACCTTCCAGCCTTTGATCTCCTTGAACTCATGCGACACAATCGCCGCCGGCCTCTCGAAGTTCGGACCGACGGGCGCGCATGCCGAAAGCGCAACGCAAGCGACAAACGGCGCGGCGCGCGCGACGAAAAGCCCGGGCGTGCGTCCGTTCGCCGCCTCGCGCGCTGGCCTGAAACGCGCAAGCCAGCGCGCGCTGACCGCCTCAAGCTCCTCAGCGCCTGTCCTCGCCGCCGCGGCGCCGGCTCTGTCGTGACCGCGCAAGGCTATCGCGAAGCTCCCCCTCCCGGCCCGGTTTGTCGATTCCGGCGCCTTTCCCGGCCGTTCTTTAGGCGCCATCCAGCTCGGCGGCGCAAGCCCCAGGGCTAGCGATCACGAACACGTGTCGCAGAGCTTCAGACCCACGCGGGCAATCGGCGGAGCGCGGCCCCGCGGAGATCGGCCAACGGCGCGGTCAGCCGACCGCTTCTGGCGCCGAGATCAGTTTCGGGCGCCGACGATCGCCCGCCAAAAGCCGCTATAGGCCAACTCAAAACCGACGATCTGATAGTCGAGATCAATCGCGTCCATCACCTCGTAGGCGGAGTTGTTGCAGATCGAGAAAATAATGAGTCCGTCCTTCGACACATGGCGGCGCGCCTGGCGCAGGTAGGATTCCGTGATCCGCCCGTGCGGATCGCAGAGGCTGTACCGCTCGATGTCGTTCTCCGGGTTCTTGTCGACCAGCGGCGTATTGAAGACGATGAGATCGAAATCCTTCTCGTCGATGTTCTCGAACAGGTCGGACTGAAAGGCCGTCAGGTTCACCTTGTTGAGTTTGGCGTTGGCGATCGTCGCCTCGACGGCGATCGGCGAAATATCGGTCGCCACCGTTCTCGACGTCCAGTTGGCGGCCATGTAGAGCGAGATGATGCCGCAGCCGGCGCCGATTTCGAGCGTCTTGGCGATCAGGTTCGAGTTCATCGCCTTGATATTGCGGATAAAGAACTCCGAGCTCGAGTCCGGCAGCGGATGGTAGACGCCGGCTGGAACGTCGACCACCAGGCCGTCGGCGCAGATTCGTTCCGGGACCGCCTGGCGCCGGACCAGCGCTTCATGCGCGGCGGCAATGTCAAACTTCGCAGTGCTGACGAGGTTGGAAATCCCAAGCTTGCGGAGAACGGAGGCCCGCGGCGGCGCGATCCGGCGCTCGACATTGAGGTATCCAATGTTCATATGACCTCGCCTTGTTGTTGTCGGCGTAGAATTTGGTCGCAGGACTTGC
>DATGHB010000130.1:0-3081 GCA_035308265.1 Roseiarcus sp. | reverse complement strand
AAGGACCGACAAATTCTTGCGGGAAATCGGAAATGCGGCTAAGCTTTCCCCATGTCCAGTCCTGCGCTTCCGCGTAACGCCGGAGACTTGGCGCTCCCGCTCGGCTCAGCTCCGCGCCACCGGAAAGCGCGAGAAAATTTCTTCCCGCAAAAATCCTCATAACCCATTGAAAAGTCTCGATTCGGACGAGAGAATCCAAGGAAATCCAAGACAATCCAAGGCTCATCAGCGGGGGTCTTCGCGGCAAAACGGCGAGGTCCCAAGAAAACCCAAGAAACGGATCGACCGCACCCATGACGCGACGAGCCGCGGTGGGCGCCATCCCAATGCAGGGCGCTCTAAAGGCGGCTATTTCGCCGCCAGCGAGGCGAGCCGCTCGCGAGCCCCGGTCGCGCCGACGGCGAGCGCGCGTTCATAATAGTCGCGCGCCTTGGCCCCGTCGCCCTTGAGACCGACGACGCCGAGACGGGTCAAGGTCGCCGGATCGAAGGTGTCGCCGAGCGCAACCAGAGCCCGGGCGTCGCCGGCCTCGGCGGCGCTGACGAAAAACGCGCGCGCGGTCGCGATATCGCCCTTGGCGAAGGCGGCAAGGCCCTCAGCGCAAAGCCGGCGGGCGGCGTCGATGGGGATCGTGAGCTTTGCGCCCGGACCGCCCGCCGCCAGCTTGCCCGGGGCGGCGGACGGGTTGCGCAGCGCGCTCGCCAGCTTGCCGATCGCATCCTTGGCGATCGCCTGAGCGGCGGTCGTCAACCCTTTCGGCCTGGCGGCCGCGGCAGGCGGGGTGACGAAAACAGGCTGCTCGACCGCCGTCGTTACGTTCAGGGCCGCCGGCTCGAGCCGAGGCCGGCACACCACGACGAGCATGCTTGCGATGACGGCGGCGAGGACGACCGCGAGTGCGTTCCAGGAAATGGCCAGCGTGCGTCTCCCTACTGCATGAGCCTGCGCCAGCGCGTCAGCCCGTCATAGAGCCGGTCCGAATCGGCCGCGCTTGGCCAGCCGGACGAATCGGCGGCCGACTTGGCCGAGGCGCGGAACGCCTCGAGAGATCCATCGGGCGAAGACTTCTTCGCGTCCAGCCAGTCTTGCGCGGCGCTGAGCCGCGGCCATGGCCCGGTCGGCCACGACGCGTCGGCGGCGAGATTGACGTCCCGCCAGCGCGGGTCGCGATTGTCCGCCAGCAACCCATCGTAATTGTCAAGAAATTCGCGCGCGATTTCCCCGAGCGCGTCCGCGCGCGTCGTTCCTGGCGCCGCGTCGAGCGCGATCAGCGCCATCGGCTCGCCGACCGTTTCCACCGGCTCGGTCGGGTTGACCAGATTGGGCCGCTCCGCCGCGGTGACGTGGGCCGGCGCGTAGACCGGCTCCAAAGCCGGCGACCAGGGAATGCCGACGATATGAAAGCGGCCGTCGCCGCCGAAGTCGTTGAGCGCGGGCGATTCTTCCGCGCCGAGGACGACGACCGCGTCGACCTTGCCCGCCGCGAGCTGATCGAGCGCCTCCGGCAGCGTCCCGTTGGTCTCTGTCGCGGCCACGCCCAATCGCGAGAACAGCATTCGCCCGCTGGTCGACGTCGCGCTGTCCAGGTCGCCAAAGCTCACCGTTTTTCCCTTGAGGTCATTGATCGACTTGACCTCTCGGGGCGCGATCACCGCCAGAGTCTCGGGGGGCAAGCGCGCAATGAAAGGGGAGCGCTTCATCCATTCCGGATCCCCCTTGGCGCTGCTAACGAGGCTGTCGAGCGGGACAATGGCGAAGTCCGCCATGTCGGTCCTGAGAACCTTAGCAAGACCGTTTGGCGACGTGGAGCCCACGATCGCACGCCCCGGCGAACCGCTCGCGGCGACGACCGCCGCAAAATCCCGAGCCATCCTGCTTGCTCGGGCGTCGCCGGGGTCCGCGAGGACCGAGAACTCCTTGGCGGCCGGGACCGCCGTTTGCGGCTCCGGAGCGAGCGCCAGCGCCGGTTTGGCCTCCGCCGCCCTTGTGCCCCGCCGAGCATACTTGCCGAGGCCGGCTCGCCACGCCCCATGCCACAAAATTCGTTTGCCGTTTTTAAAAACGGGATGGGTGTAAGGCACCATGCCGTACGGGATCTTCGCTGATTCGGCCGCCAAATCCCCGCCCGCCAGCAGCGCCGCGAGGCCGACCCCGGCGGCTGCGCAGACAGCGCCGCGCCGCGGCCCTCGTCCACGCTTCCCCAGACCAATACACAAAAATCCCGGGCGCCCGCCCTGCCGAGTTCCGCTCGCCATCGGTTGTAACTTGGCCAGCAAATGCGACCTCTTCAAGGCAATCAAGACAGTGCTTCCCTGCAGAATTGCAGGAAAAATGGCAGAACCAGGCGGCATCTGTGGCGTGTTCATGACGCGTCGATCACAGCATTCAGCGCCGCGTCGAGCTCCGTCTCGCCGACCGGCGCAAGCGTGGGCCCGTCGAGATAGACCAGCGCCGCCCGGATTGGCAATCCGCGGTACAGCGGCTGCAGAGCGGCGCGATAGAGCGCAAGCTGGGCGACATGGGCGGCGGCCGGGCGATCCGGCTTGTGACCCAGTTTGAAGTCGACGATCGACACCTCCTCGCCGGTCGCGACGAGGCGGTCGAGACGGCCGCTGTATGGCAGGTCGGGGCGCCCCGGCCGGGCGAGCCGTCCGGCGAGCGCGACTTCGCCTCGGGAGCCGGGGCCAAAGAGGCGGGAGAGGTCCGGCGCGTCGATCGTCGCGAGCGCCTTCGAGGCGAGCGCCTTGCGGGCTGATTCGGAGAGCGCGCGGCCCCATGCGTCGAGATAGGCCGCCGCCGCGTCTGGGCGGCGCTCAGGCAGGAGGTTGGGGAGCATCTCGATGAGAGCATGCGCGAGGCGCCCCTCGAGGGCCCGTTCCGGGTCGCCCCGGCCGATCCCGCCGGCGCGGGAAGGGTTGAGGGGAGCGGGCGCGGCCTCCCGCGGCGCCTCGGCGGTTAGCCAACCGGGCAAGGCGCCTGCGCCGCGAGCGGACGGCGATTCGCGCGCGTCGTCGGCGCGAAGGCCTTCGCCGAAGGCGAGGATCGTCGCGTCCCCGCGAAAGGGCGCCGGCGCTTCAACGA
>DATGHB010000129.1:0-4512 GCA_035308265.1 Roseiarcus sp. | reverse complement strand
CCAGTCCGCCGAACACGAACTGCGCGTAGTCGATGAGGGCGCCGGTCATCGGCTCCGAGGCGTCCGACAAAAGAAACAGCGCAAGCCGCGCGACGTCGTCGGGGGTGAGCATGCGTTTGAACGGCATGGTCGCGGCGGTTTCGGCGAGCCATCCCTCGCCCTTGCCGAGCGTGACCGCCTGCATATGCCGCTCGGCCGGCGTGTCGACCCAGCCGAGAATGATTCCATTCGCGCGAATGCGGTCGAATCGATGAGCGTGCGCGGTATTCTTGGTGAGCCCGGCCAGCGCCGACTTCGAGGCGGCGTAGACGGCAAGCTCCGGCGCGCCGCCGCGCGCGTGTACGGAGAGGATGTTGACGATCGAGCCACCCGCGCCGCGAACGCGCAGATGGTTGACGAGCCGCTGCATCAAAAAGAATGGGGCCCGCGCGTTGACCGCGAACAGCCGATCCCAGAGCCTGACATCCGCCTGCGTGAGCGAGCCCCGGTCGGTGAGGGCGGCGCAGTTGACCAGCGCATCGACGCGGCCGAACCGCTCGAGCGCCGCGTCGAAGATGAAGTCCGGCGCGCCGGCGTCCTCGAGATCGGCCTTGACGAACAGGGCGGGGCGCCCGCCCTGCTCGACCTTGCGCGCCGCGGCCGCGCCTTTGGCGCCGTCCCTGCCGGTCAGAAGGACGCCTTCGGCGCCGGCGCGCGCCGCCGCCTCCGCAATCCCCAAGCCGACGCCCTGACTCGACCCGGTCACCACGACCACCCGTCCGTTCATGGCGCCGCGCCCCCTTTGACAACGGGAGGTTTCTTGCCAGTATCGACGGCGCGGCACAATGTTTCCGTGGGCCGTGACGAGCCGCGGCCGGCTTAAGGGAGAGAAACGCGATGCGGACGATCAAGGGCCCGGGCCTGTTTCTGGCCCAGTTCGCAACCGACAAGCCGCCGCACAACAGCCTCGCCGGAATCGCGAAATGGGCGAAAGGGTACGGCTACAACGCCATCCAGATCCCGACCTGGGACAGCCGCTTTTTCGACCTCGACCGCGCCTATGAAAGCGAGACCTATTGCGACGAGATCAAGGGTGCGCTCAACGACATCGGCATCGCGATCAGCGAGCTTTCCACCCATTTCCAGGGCCAGATGGTCTCCGTTCATCCGGCTTATGACGCTCTATTCGACGGACAGTGCCCGGCGCCCGTGCGCGGCGATCCCGAGAAGCGGCGCCTGTGGGCTGCGGACCAAGTGCGCAAGGCGGCGCGGGTCTCGCGCCGTTTAGGCCTGACCGAGCACGTGAGCTTCACCGGCGCCCTCGCCTGGCCCTATTTCTATCCCTATCCGCAGCGGCCCGCAGGCCTGATCGAGGAATGCTTCGCCGAACAGGGCCGCCGCTGGAAGCCGATCCTCGACGCCTTCGACGAGAGCGGCGTCGACCTCTGCTTCGAGATCCACCCGAGCGAGGATGTCTTCGACGGCGACACGTTCGACATGTTCCTCGACGCGGTCGGCGGCCACAAGCGTTGCAATATTAATTACGACGCCAGCCACTTCATCAAGCAGTGCATGGATTATCTCGGCTTCATCGACGCCTATCACGATCGGATCAAGATGTTCCACGTCAAGGACGCCGAGTTCAATCCGACCGCGAAGCAGGGGGTGTATGGCGGCTACAAGGGCTGGCTCGAGCGCGCCGGCCGCGACCGCTCGCTCGGCCACGGGCAGGTCGATTTCAAGGCGATCTTTTCCAAGCTCGCCGCTTATGATTTCGCCGGCTGGGCGGTGTACGAGTGGGAATGCTGCCTCGAGCATCCGGAGGTCGCGGCGCGCGAGGGCGCGAAGTTCATCGCGGGCCACATCATCGAGGTGACCGATCGGGTGTTCGACGATTTCGCCGCCACCGGCGCCGATCGCGCGGTGAACCTCAAACTCCTGGGCATTAAAGGCTGAAACGATGGTCCACGCCACCGCCGCTGCGGGGCTCAAGGGTGGACGCCTGCGCGTCGGCATGATCGGCGGCGGGCGCAACGCGTTCATCGGCGCCGTTCATCGCATGGCGATGCGGCTCGACGACCTGATCGAGCTGAAAGCGGGCGCCTTGTCCGCGGACGCCGAGAACGCGCGCGCCTCGGGCGCCGACCTCGGCCTCGCGCCGGACCGCGCGTATGCAGACTATCGCGAAATGGCTCTCCGCGAGGCCGATCGCCCGGACGGGATCGAGGCCGCGGTCATCGTCACGCCGAACCATCTTCACTTTCCAGTCGCCAAGGCGTTTCTGGAAGCTGGAATCGACGTCATCTGCGACAAGCCTCTGTCGGCGACGCTCGCCGAGGCTTCGGAGCTTGTCGCGCTCACCCGCGCCAAAGGGCTCGTCTTCGCGGTGACCCTCAACAACACCGGCTATCCGATGGTGCGCCAGGCGCGCGAGATGATCGAGGGCGGCGAGATCGGCGAGGTCCGGGTCGTCCACGCAGCCTATGTCCAGGACTGGCTCACCCTCCCGATCGACGCCGAGGGACACAAGCAGGCGGAATGGCGCACCGACCCTAAGCGCGCCGGCGCGTCCGCCTGTCTCGCCGACATCGGCGTTCATGCGCACTCGCTCGCCCTGTTCGTGACCGGGCTCGAACTCGAGGCGGTCTCGGCGGATCTTGCGACCTTCGTTCCGGGCCGCCGGCTCGACGACAATGCGCATGTCATGATGCGGTTCGCTGGCGGCGCGCGGGGCGTGCTCATGGCGAGCCAGGTCGCGGTCGGCAATCTCAATAATCTGAGCCTCAAGGTCTACGGCGCGCGGGGCGGGCTCGAATGGTTCGGAGAGGAGCCGGAAACGCTCCGCTTCACGCCCTATGGCGAGCCCTCGCGCATCTTGAGGCGCGGCGGCCCGGCCAATACGGCGCTCGCGGTCGAAGGCTCGCGCATGCCGGGCGGCCATCCCGAAGGCTATGTCGAGGGCTTCGCCAATCTCTACCGCGGGGCGGCGGAGCTGATCGCGGCCCGTCGCGCCGGCCGCGCGCCCGAGACAAGCGCGAAGCTGACGCCGGACGTCGTGGACGGCGCGCGGGGGGTGGCGTTTGTCGAGGCGGCGGTCGCTTCGAGCCGGAACAACGGCGCCTGGACGTCCGCCCGCCTCGGCTGAGCGGATTCGAGTCGCGTTTAGCCCTTGTCCGTCGCGTCGGCGAGGAACGCGTGCCGGTCCCGCCATTCCTCCGGCCCCGCTCTGGGCGGCGTGTCCAGCATCATCACTCGCGCGCCCGCGTCGCGGTAGGACAGCCAGCGCGGCAGTCCGGCGCCGTTCGGATCGCCGTTCTTGACGAAGTTGATCCAGTAGCTCGAGGCGAGCTTCGCCAGCTCGCGATCGGCGTCGTCGATCGCCCAGGGAAAGGCGTGGAGATTGTCGAACACATAAAGGATTTCGCCCGCATGAAAGGCGCCGGCGTCGCGGCTCGAACGCTCGCCGAACCAGCCTTGCGGCGTGAGCGGGCAGCGGTCGAACCGGAAGCGAAAGATCTCGGCGCGGCCGGTTTTCTTCTGCGCCTCGATCCACGCCCAGGTCGGGTGAATGATGACAAGGTCGCCGCCCAGCGCACGGGCGGAAGCCGCGTCTGCCTCGGGCGATCCGCCGGGATAGAGGTTGAGCAACGCCTCCGTGCGCTCGCCAAAGATCGCGCGCGCGAGATCGGGATACGCGCGCTTCGCGTCGTCGCCCTGAAGCAGCGTAAAGTTGAAACCCTCGTCCTTGTTCCAGCCCGCCATCAGCGGCACGTCGCTCTGCTCGCCCGAAGCGAAAATCTCGGCCGGCGCGCGCGGCAGGAACCATCCGTCCACGATCGGACGGAAGCCGAGCCCCGGCGCGGCCTTGAGGATCGCCTCCGCCGGGGCGGCGCGCAGCTGGCTAAGCGATCTCGCGCCAGCCTTGCGCATGAAGTCGAGGCCGGCGGCCTCGGCCTTATCGAGCGGCGCGGGCCTGCGGGTCGGCGAAGGAAACATCGCCGCGCTCTCGCCGATGACGCCGCGAAACAGCCCCTTGGCGAGGGGCGAAGCCATCAGCGCCGACGCCGCTTCCGAGCCGGCGGATTCACCCGCGATCGTGACCTTGTCCGGATCGCCGCCGAAAGCGGCGATGTCGCGCCTGACCCATTGCAGCGCGGCGACAAGGTCGATGAGGCCGTAATTGCCTGATGCGGAAAACTCCGATTCGGCGCTGAGTCCGGGATGGGCGAGAAAGCCCAGCGCGTTCAGCCGATGGTTGACGGTGACCACGATGATTCCCCGCGCGGCGAGACGCGCGCCGTCGTACCGCGGCTCGGCGCCCGAGCCCACGACAAAGCCGCCGCCGTGAATCCAGACCATGACCGGCAAGCGTCCGGCGTCGCCCGGCGCGGCTGGCGTCCAGATATTGAGATAGAGGCAATCCTCGGAGACCGGGCCCTTGCTGAGGTCGATGTCGTCCCACACCACGCCCTGGATGGAATGGGGCCCGAAGGCATGTGGCGGCCGCACGCCAGTCCAGGGCGCGACCGGCTC
>DATGHB010000128.1:0-4188 GCA_035308265.1 Roseiarcus sp. | reverse complement strand
GAGCCCTCCTCGAGATGGATGTCGCCCGCGAGCCCGTGCGCGGCGAGCGTCTCGTTCGCCACACGAAGCGACTTCTCGAGGCTGACCGGCCCGCCGAAGCGCTGTCCGCCGATTTCCAGGAAGACCTGGTTGGCGATATAGTTGTTCGAGGCGCGCAAGAGCTCGGCGAGGATTTCTGAAAGCGCGCGCGACTGCCGGTGAACGTAGACCGGCTTCAGCCCCTCCGGGACGGCTCCGATCGAAATCTTGCCCTTCACGCTGCCGCCGGCCCGCTCAGTGCACGCGGCGATCAGCTCGCCGGCATATTGGAGGCTGACCGCGGGATCCTGGGTCAGGCTGATGCGACCGGCGCCGTTCGGGCCTCTCGTCCGGAACTCGGCGATCGCCAGCGGGGTGATCGGGGTCTGCGCCTCGGCGGAGCGCACCTTATTGCCGCTGCGCACGGCGTAGACGGTGTTGAAATTGACCGCCAGCGCCGAGTTCAGCGCGTCATAGGCCTCGCCGTCATCCTCGATGCCCGGGATGCGCAGGTCCGAGGGATAGTAGCTCGCGTCGAGCACGACGCCGGTAATCGGCTGTTTGCCAATCTGCGCGACCAGATCTTTCGCAAGCGGCGCAAGCTCCTCGGAGATCAGCAAAGGATCGCCGCCTCCGCGCACGTAGAGCACGCGCCTGTCGTCGAGGTAGAAGCGGGTCTCGAAACGGTAGTCGCCGCCCAGCGCCTCCATCGCGAGCCACGCCGTCACGATCTTGGCGACGGAGGCCGGGACAAACGGCTTGTCGGCGTTCTGGGCGACCAGCTCGTCACCCTTGCTGTCCACCACGAGCACGACCGCCGATGGAGCGAGCGCCGCGACTTTCTCCTTGGCGCCCGCCAAGGCGGAAGCCGGGATGAGCAGCAGAGCAACCGCGAGCAGGCGAGACCACATGGCTGTTTCTGTTCATGGCGCGTGCCGGGGCGGCCGCTGCCCAGGCCGCCCCAGTCGCGGTCAGCGTTTCGGAGTCGCCCAGGCCAGGAATGCGCCGGTCGCGTCTGCTCCGATGGCGATGCGCCCGAACTCGGGGACGTCGAACGGCGGCCGGACGACTTTGCCGCCGAGGCTCTGAACCGCTTGAACGGTCTGATCGACGTCGTCGACTTCGAGATAGCTCAGCCAGTGCGGCGGATCGGCGTCGGGAACGATTCCGCGCATGTCGAGGATGCCGGCGACTGGCTTGTCCCCCGCCTTGGCGATCCAATACGTGCGGTTCTGGCCGGGCATCGGCATGCCCTCGAACGTCCAACCGGCGGTCCCGGCGTAAAACGCCTTGGCCGCCTCGACATCACGCGTGTAGAGCTCGTGCCAGGCGAAACTTCCGTGGGTCATGGGCTTCACTCCTTTGCGCAGGACGGCGGTGTCAGCGGACGGACGAAAGGTCGCCGCGGCCGAGGGCTCGCGCTGCGGGCGTAGCTCTCACCTGTGGGTCACGTCCTGACAATCCGCGCATGACGCCCCGCCCACCACAATAGCGTCGCGACAGCTAACCACACCATCGTGGCGAACGCGAGCGATCCGGCGGCAGTCTCTTGCGCGAGAAGCCACATGACCGCGCCGAACGCGGCCAGCGCAACGCTCCCAAGGCCCGCGCCGGCCGAGTCGAGCGCCGCGGCGTTCTTGCCGCGCTCTTTGCCTCGTAACCCCTTTTTCTCCTTTCGCCTGCGTTCATGCTTCTCAATGAGGGTGGCGCTCGCGCAGAAGATCGCAGGCACTGCAAGAAATAAACCGCCCACGGCTGGGCCCCATGAGTCCGCGACCACGCCGGCTACGACTGTTGCAAGACCTCCGAGGAAAAATCGAAGGGCGTACTCGTACCAGCGACTCTGTTTGAGAGCGGAGAACCTGAAACGTACAACCATCTCCTACCCCAGCAGGACCTGCTTGAGACCGAAGGCCACGGCAAGCCATGCGGCGGCCGCTGTCAATGTCGCCGCCAACGCCGAGAAGCGTGCGCGCATCAGGAGCTGGCAGACGAGAAAGCTGAAAATCGCAAACGCGACCGCGCCAAGAATCATCGATCGCCCCTCGGTTGAAACGTAACCGCCCCCGCGTTTCCAGAACGCGAGCGAGAGCGTGACGAGAGCGACCGAAGGAGCGGCTCCGAAAAGACCTGCAAAGCTCTTGGGGCGGAGTACGTCTCCGATCATGGCGAACAGGGAGACCATAAGGCCTCCGGCCAAAAAGCGGATCACGTGCTCCATGAGCGGTCCCTGCTACACATGAGCATGACGGGCGCTGGCCGGGCGGGACAAAGATTCGAAGGCGCCTTCCAGAAGCCAGAGAAATCCCTCGCCCTTGGGTTTGCGGCGCGCCCTCGCCAAAGGACTTCTGGCATTCGACAAGGCAGCGCGCGAAGAAGGTTCGCACTTACTGCTTGTTTTTTGCGAAGGATTTCCCGGCATGCGTGATGGCCCTCAGAGCCGTTTGGGGACCGCCCCACCCAATAATCCTTAACTTCTTCTCCTCAAGCTCTTCGGTGGCGATAAAGAACTTCTCGAGCTCTTCCTGGATCGGTTTGGTCAAATCCCGCACGTCCTTTAGAGCCTTTTCCGAGTGCGAGCGCAGCGGCACGGCAAACAGCCGGTCGTTCCGCTCGGATTTGTTTTTGATCTTCTGCTCGATCTGAAGAATGCCGATGACACGGCAGATTAGAACGACTCCCGGAAAGGTCGCCCCGTCATGTATCACCATGGCGTCGAGGGGATCCCCGTCGTCGGCCCTGGTCGATGGCATGAATCCCCAGTCGTGGGGGTAGGTCAGGCCGGTCAGAAGAGATTTGCGGAGAACAAACGCTTTGAGCTTTGGATCGTAGGCGAATTTTCCTCGGCTCCCGCGCGGCGTCTCAACGACGACATGGACGTCGCCATCTTCTGTAAGCAGCGGCAGATTGAAGAAATTCGGCATGTTTGAAAGGCTCCGCGGATCTTCTTCCCGCTAACGCGCGCGGAATTGGAATGTGACAGTAAACAGACAAGGTAAGAGCTTGTTCCAAACTGGGGATCGGGCCCTCCTTCGGGTAAATGTCCCCGAGCATCGACCCTCGTCCAAGCCTCAGGCGCGCCGCGCTGGGGATTGCGGAGCGCGCTGAGTCGCGGTCCGCGGGATCGAGTATAAGAGGCGTTTCGACACGCCCCGCCATATCGCGTGGCGTTTCACAACCATCCAAGGGACACGTCGGGGTCATGCGGAATTTCGAGCTTCCAGGGCGGTCGCCGGCGGTCAGCCGAAGGGGCATGGCGGCGACCTCGCATGCCCTCGCGACGCTGGCCGCCATCGAGGCCATGCGCGACGGGGGCAACGCCATCGACGCCGCCGTCACGGCATGCGCGGTGCAATGCATCGTCGAAGCGGGTTCGACTGGCGTCGGCGGCGACTGTTTCGCGCTGATCTCGCTCCGCGGTTCGGCCGAGGTCATCGCCTATAACGGCTCGGGGCGCGCGCCGATGGCGGCGACGCCGGAATGGTACGCACGTCACGGAATAAGGACGATCGAGCGCCACTCGCCGCACGCGGTCACGGTTCCCGGCGCGGTCGAGGCCTGGTCGCGGCTGATCGCGGATCACGGCCGCCGCCGGCTCAAACGCGCGCTCGAGCCGGCGATCGCGCTCGCGCGGGACGGCTACGCGATCTCGCCGCGCGTCGCCTACGACATCGGCAAGCAGCGCGACCTCCTCCGCCTCGATCCCAACGCGAGCCGAACCTTTCTCGCCGACGGCGAACCGCCGGCCGTCGGCGCCGTCCAGCGCCAGCCCGAACTCGCTGAGACGCTCGAGGCCATTGGCCGCGAAGGTCCGGACGCCTTCTATCGCGGGCCGATCGCCGAAGACATGGTCGCGTATCTCCGCGGGCTCGGCGGACTGCACGACGCCGAGGATTTCGCCCGCGCCAGGGGCGAATATGTGAGCCCGGTCACGGCCGAGTTTCGGGGCCGGACGATCTACGAATGTCCGCCGAACGGGCAGGGCGTCATCGCGCTCACGATCCTGAACATCCGCAAGCGCTTCAAGCCGAAGCCCGATCCGCTCGATCTCGACAACCTCCATCGCGAGATCGAGGCGACGCGCCTCGCTTACGCCGCCCGCGACGCCTTTGTCGCCGACCCCGCGCTCGGCCCGGTTCCGGTCGATTATCTTCTGTCCGATCGCCTGGC
>DATGHB010000127.1:0-2511 GCA_035308265.1 Roseiarcus sp. | reverse complement strand
GAGATCTATGCGCAGACGATTAAGCGCGCGAGCCGCCTCTTCATCACCGAGGTTGCGCTCGACGCCGAGGGCGAAGCGCGCTTCCCGCCGATCGATCCCGGTGAATGGCGCGAGGTCAGGCGGGAAGCGGGCGAACGGGGTCCCCGCGACGAGGCCGACTTTGCGTTCGTGGAGTACGAGCGGCGAGCGTGACGAGCCGCGCTTTTCTCGCGCGCTCGCCGTCAGAACGCCACTCTCACCCCGAAACCGCCGTGGATAAAATTCCCCGCCAGCCCGCCCGCGGTGCCGAGCACGAACGCATCGACCACCACCCGGTCGGTGACGCGGTAGCCGAGGCGCGCGCCATATTCGAACCAGGCGGAATTGGCGATCGCGCCCGGGGCGAGCGTCCCGAACTCGAAGATGTTGAACGGCGCCCCCGCTCCGGCCCCGAACCCGTAAGCGACCGCCGCGCCGACATTGGCCTCGATATTGCCATTGAAGAGGTGCGTGTACTGCACGCCGAACCTGGTGGTGTTGAGCGCCGCGAGGCCGTTGGGGACGGTGGCCGGGAATGGATTGATGGCGGTCATTTGCTCGCTGTAGCCGCCAGTCTGCATCCAGCTGCGGCCAAGGTCGACGTAAGCCGCCGCTTCGTCGATCGGGGTTAGGCGATCGACCCAGCCGGCGCGCCCGAACAGTGAGGCCTGGCGGTCGATCGCGGAGGCGTAGCCGTAACCCGTGGTCAGACCGTTCGGATAGACGCGGCTGTAGTTGACCTGCTCGTAGGGGGTGAGGCCCGCGCCGACTTCGAGGAACGGGCGGCTCCGCCCCCAGTTGTTGAAATCGTAGACGAGCGCGCCCGCGACGGTCGGCGCGTCGTACACGGTGATGCCCGAGGCGGACCATTGATTGTAGGAGAGGCCGCCGAGCAGCGTGAGGTTGTCGCTCAGTCTCCACCGGCCGGAGCCGCCGAGCGCGAACGAGCCGATCGAAGCGAACCCGCCGCCGCAGCTCGAACACGAAATCTGCTGCGTCGCGCCAAGGAGGAGCGAGCCTAGCACCCGGTTGGTGATCATCTGGGACTGCTGCGCTTTGGCGACGCTGTTGATGGAGCTCGTCAGGCCCGCGACCGTCGCGGTCGGCGAGGAGACCAGATACCAGGCGTCGCCCGACTGATCGAGCGTGTACCGGTAGCCGCCGGCGATCGGGATGTTGGCGAGCGAAAAAGCGTTCGCGGCGATGGCCCCGCCATTGGTCGCCATCACGATCGGGATGCCAGCGCCCGACGTCTGTCCGCCGGAGCCGCCGGCGTTGTTGATCGTCAGAAGCGTCGAGCCGGTCGCCTTTCCGCCGTTGATGATGATCCGGTCGCCGGCCGAACCGGACCCGCCGAGGGCGACGTTCATCGCGATGTTCGCGCCATTGCCGACGTAATTGTTCACCGTCAGCGTCTTGAAGGCGCCGCCCGCGCCGGGCGGAGCGAAGACGACGATGCTGTGGGCAAGGCTCAGATTGGTGACGGTCGAGGACCCGGTCAAATTCCACGTCGTCCCGTTGGTCAGGTTGACGTTGGAGGTCGAGGCGGCGTCGGTCTGGATCGCGCCGGTGAGCATCGAGGCGTTGGCGTTGAAGGTGATCGCGCTGCCCGCCGTCGCGTTCAATAGATTGCCCGTTCCCGCATTGGCGGTCGTCGTGTTGAAGTTGAGCGTCGCGACGGAAGGGTCGGCGAAGACGAGGTCGCCCGAGAGCGCGCCGATGTTGAAATTGTCGAAGGTCGCGCTCTGGCCGGTCCCGCCCAGAAATGCGATCGCGGTTCCGGCGGCCGCGATCGTTCCGCCTCCGGTCGCCGCGATCGTCGCGCCATCGCCCTGAAGCGCGACCGCCGTGGCCGAGGCGCTCTTCGTCTCAATGCCGAGCGGCCCCGC
Source organism: Roseiarcus sp. (assembly GCA_035308265.1). Taxonomy (GTDB): domain Bacteria; phylum Pseudomonadota; class Alphaproteobacteria; order Rhizobiales; family Beijerinckiaceae; genus Roseiarcus. Next base: position 604 of record DATGHB010000127.1, on the reverse strand, counting down.
CGCCGTGATCGTTCCCGCCGAGCCCGTCGCGGCCCGGTCGCTCGCAAAGAGCCCGGTCGCGCCCGCGCCCGAGGTCGCGATCGTCGTCGACAAGAGGCTGATCCGGGAGCCCGCGCCATCGGCGTTGACGCCATAGGCGTTTGCGCCTGAGGTTGCGATCGAGCCGCCGCTGATATTGGTCGCGCCGCCGCCATAAGCGAGGACGCCATAGGCGCCGAGGCCGGCCGTCGACACATTCGTAGCCGCGAGAGTGGTGGTCCCACCTGCTCCCGTGACGACGCCGTGCATGCCCTCGCCGAGGGTCGAAATCATCGAATTGCTGAGGCTCGCCACGCCGCCCGACGTGACCGTGCCGGAGGGTCCGTTGAAGAGGCCGTAGGCGTGGCGGCCGGAGGCCGGGTCGTAGCCTCCTTCGGTGGCGACCGTGACGCCGGTGGCCGACAGCGTCGATCCGCCGTCGACGGAGAGGCCGCCGCCGCCGTTTCCCGTTGTCCTGACCGCGGTCCCGCTGATCGTTGTCGCGCCGCCGCCGCCCACGACGATCGCGTAAGCGCCCGGTCCGGTGGTCGTGACCGAGCCGCCGCTGATCGCCGTTACGCCGCCG
>DATGHB010000126.1:0-6653 GCA_035308265.1 Roseiarcus sp. | reverse complement strand
GATCATCGTCCTGATTCTCGGCTTCGTGGCGACGGCCCTTCTCCTCCATCGCAGCAAGTGGGGTCGCTACATCTACGCGATCGGCGACAACGAAGCGACCGCGCGAATCACCGGCGTGCCGGTCAGGAGAACGAAGCTGCTTGTTTACAGCCTGTCCGCCCGCAATCTACCAGGGCGTCCTGGGCGCGATCGTTCTTGCCGTCGTGCTGCTCCAGGCAAGATTGCGAAGGTAGCGCGGAAGCGCGCGCCGGGCGATCGAACGGCGATTCACGCGAGCGCGGCCAAAGGACCGAACGCGACAAGATTCCACCGTCCCTCCCGGCCTCTGAGTCTGGCGAGCGAGAGCGGCGCGACATCGATCCGAAAGAAAGCGGAGGGTGCGGCGCCGAGCGCGTTCACCATCGCCGCCCGAACGACGGAAGCATGGGTGATGGCCAGCGTCGCGCCATCGCGCGGCAACGACTGCGCGAGCCAGGCGCTCGTGCGCTCGATCAGGGCGGCAACGGATTCGCCGCCGTGCGGCGCGGCCTTGGTGTCGCCAAGCCACGCCGCAAACCCATCCGGCTCTCGCTCGGCGCTGGCCTTCGCGGCGAACCCGCGCCAGCGCCCGTAATCGCAGTCCCTGAGCGCCGTCTCGACCTCCGCGTCGAGACCCAGAGCCTCGGCCGTCTCACGGGCCGCGCGGGAGGGCGCGGTCAGCACGCGCTCATAGCGGTTGAGCCGTCCACGCAACGCTTCGAGGGCGCGCGCGGCCGAGGCTTCGATCGCTTCATCGTCGGGAAAACGCACCGCGCGCGTCGCAGCGGTTGGCCCGTGCGCGATCAGGTCGAGACGCGCGGTCACGCGCCGCCCGCCTCTCGCGACTTAGACTAGTAGGCGGCTCGCAGTCGGCCCTGCTTTCCTTGTGCGAAATCGTGCTCGATCCAGGCCCCTAACCCAAGCCCGAGCACCGTCCACATGATCGCCTGGGCGCCGAGCGAGGCCATGCGGAACTGCCATAGGACCACGGCAGGGAAGCCTCCCGGAACCTCGTCCAGCGGAGGCATCGCAAGGCCGAAGATCACCGCCGCGACGAGAAAGACCGCCGCGCCGATCAGCGTCGCGTTCCAGGCGCCGAGCTGATCGACAAGGCGATTGCGGACGTTCCAGGCGGCGATCATGGAGGCGAACGACAACAGCACCATCCCGAAATAGATCGCGGTGCGCAGACCGATCGTGTCGGAGTTGCCGATCGACGGCGGGTTTGCCGGATATTTGAGGATCGGAATCGCGTAGACCGCGAGGAAGCCGCTGAGCGCGATCACGCCTGCGGTCACGCGGGGGCTCCAGTCTCCGATCCGGCCGTAGAGGATGGCGAAAGCGAGCGCGAACAGGCCGCCGAAAGCCAAATTGTAGACGGCGACGCCGGTGAAGAGGCCGATTCCCGCCTGAACGGGACGGCTGACCAGCTCGGGCTCGTCCTCGACCGGCGGCGGCTTTTCGCCCTTCGCCACCGCGGCGTCGAACTCGGCCTTGGCTTTCGCCCGGTCCATCGCCGTCTCGAAAGCGATGGCGCGGTCGACCGCCGGCTCGCCGGCGATTTTCAAGAAGCTGAAGGAAAGAAGCGCGGCGACAAAGCCGACGATCATTCCCCGCCACAACAAAGATCCTGTGGTCATCACGATTGTCCTCGACCAAAGCCGGCGCTCTCTGTCACGAGGCGCCGCGCGGCTTGCAAAAGGCCAATCCATCTTTTCAAGAGATGAGGATTTCCGCCCTCGCTCGCGCGGGAGCGAGAATCCGTCCGCGCCTTTAGTGGCAGGGGAAGCCGAGCAGATGGCGGCTGTCGTGCACGAATTCATGCACATACATGCCCTTGATGATCGAGGCCGCGCCTTCTTCGGCCCCGACGAAATAGACGCCGAGCAGGCAGAGGAGCCCAGCGAAAATGAGCCAAGGCAGCAATTCCCGAATCGGGATGGCGACGGGCCTGGCGGCGGGGGCTAGTGTCGAAGCGGGCATGTCAGACTCCTTAGGGATATCGCGTCCCCGTTTGAGACAGGCTTCGCCGCGGAGAGGGTCTGACTCTCGGCCGAAGCGGCCGATAACAGTGGCGCGACCGTGCCGGACTTCCACCGGCTTCCACTCCCCGACGCGCTTGTTCACATTACGAGCCCTGACGGCGGTGTCAATCGAGCCGCTGCGGCCGCCCCTGACTTACAGAAACATTGCCCGGTCGCGGGCCACCGCCTTGGCCAGATGCTCGGTGACTGCGCGGATGCGGCCCAGGCCTCGCGTATCTTCATGGGTGACAAGCCAATAAGCGCGCGTCGCCCGGCGTTCGGGCAGGACGCGCCTGAGATCCTTGAACCGGCGGGCGATGAAGTCGTGCATGACGCCGAGCCCTACTCCCGCGCGCATCGCCTCGAGCTGGGTGACCGTGTTGGCGCTTTCGAAGCTGGTCGGCGCCCCGCCGAAGAGTTCGAGCACATAGTCGAGCGCGGAGGAGAACGCATGCTCCTCGACATAGCCGATGAGCCGGTGGTTTTTCAGCGCCTCGACGCCGGCGGGCGCGCCGTTGCGCTTGAGATAGCCTGAGCTCCCGTAGATCCCGAGCGAATAGTCGGTGAGCTTGCGGGCGACGAAGCGTCCCGCTTCCGGCTTGTCGAGGCCGACCACGATATCGACCTCGCGGCGGGCGAGCGGGGTCAATTGCGGCAGCGGCATCAGTTGCAGGCGCATGGCCGGGTGGCGCCCGGCGAAGTCGCGCAGCGCGTTGGTCAGATAGTAAGTCGAGAAGCCGTCCGGCGCGCCGATGCGCACATCGCCCGAAAGCTCGAGATCGACGCCGGAGATTTCGCCCTGCGCGTGCAGGAACGCGCTCTCCATCTGTTCCGCCGCGCCGATGAACCGCTCGCCCGCCCCGGTGAGCCTGGCCCCGGTCGTGCGCCGGTCGAAGAGCTTGGCGCCGACCGCGGCTTCCAGCGCCGCGATGCGGCGGCTGACCGTCGCGTGATCGAGCTTCAGTCGCTTGGCGGCGGCGACGAACTGGCCGGCGCGGGCGACGGCGAGGAAGACCCGAACGTTATCCCAATCCATGACAGCGACTTAGCACATTCTCGCACAACCGATGCGCGATCTCCGGGATTGCTGTGCGCAAAATCGTGGCGCATAAGGTCCTATGGCGCCGACATCAGGGAGTGGAGCGATGATCGAATATGGGCATTTCATCGGCGGCAAGGCCGTCGCCGGCAAGTCGGGGCGAAAGACCGACGTCTTCCAGCCGATGGACGGCACGGTGCGCGCGCATGTCGCGCTCGCCTCCAAGGCCGAGGTCCGCGCGGCGGTCGAAAACGCCAAGGCGGCGCAGCCCGGCTGGGCGGCGGTCAACCCGCAGCGCCGCGCGCGCGTGCTGATGAAGTTCATCGACCTGATCGCCAAAAACAATGACGAGCTCGCCGAGATTCTCTCCCGCGAGCACGGCAAGACCATCGTCGACGCGAGAGGCGACATTCAGCGCGGCGTCGAGGTGGTCGAATTCGCGCTCGGCATTCCGCATCTGATGAAGGGCGAGTACACCGACGGCGCCGGCCCCGGCATCGACCTCTATTCGATGCGCCAGCCGCTCGGCGTGGTCGCCGGCATTACCCCGTTCAACTTCCCGGCGATGATTCCTTTATGGAAGCTCGGGCCGGCGATCGCCTGCGGCAACGCGTTCATCCTCAAACCCTCGGAGCGCGACCCCGGCGTGCCGCTCCGTCTCGGCGAACTGTTTGTCGAAGCGGGCGGACCTCCGGGCGTCCTCAACGTCGTCAATGGCGACAAGGAGGCGGTCGACGCCATCCTCGACGATCCTGACATTCAGGCGATCGGCTTCGTCGGCTCGACCCCGATTGCGGAATATGTCTATACACGCGGCTGCGCGACAGGAAAACGCGTGCAGTGCTTCGGCGGCGCCAAGAATCACATGGTGGTCATGCCGGACGCGGACATGGACCAGGCGGTCGATGCGTTGATCGGCGCGGGCTACGGGTCGGCGGGCGAGCGCTGCATGGCCGTTTCCGTCGCGGTTCCCGTCGGGCAGAAGACCGCCGACGATCTCGTGCGGCGCCTCATTCCGCGCGTCGAGTCCTTGAAGATCGGACCGTCGACCGACGCCGGCGCGGACTATGGCCCCCTGGTCACCAAGGCGGCGCTCGAGAAAGTGCGCGGCTATGTCGACATCGGCGTCAAGGAAGGCGCGAAGCTTCTGGTCGACGGCCGCAGCTTCAAGATGCAGGGCTATGAGAACGGCTTCTACATGGGCGGGTGTTTGTTCGATCAGGTGACGAAGGACATGCGCATCTATAAGGAGGAGATCTTCGGTCCCGTCCTGTCGGTGGTGCGCGCGCACGACTACGGCGCGGCGCTCGGATTGTGCAACGACAACGAATACGGCAACGGGGTCGCGATTTACACCCGTGACGGGGATGCGGCGCGCGACTTCGTGAGCAAGGTCAAGGTCGGCATGGTCGGCGTCAATTTCCCGATTCCTGTGCCGCTCGCCTACCACACCTTCGGCGGCTGGAAGCGCTCGGGCTTCGGCGACCTGAACCAGCATGGGCCGGATTCGATCCGCTTCTACACCCGCACCAAGACCGTGACCGCCCGCTGGCCGTCCGGCATCAAGGACGGGGCGCAGTTCGCGATCCCGACGATGAACTGAGGAAGGACAGGAGGGGTGGTTGGGAGTTATGATGCTCCCGCCCGCGCTTCCTGCGGACTTTGTCGAAGGCGCTGCGATGTCCACCGCGCTGAAACAGATGACGGTCGACGAGTTCCTTCTCTGGGCGGAAGGAAGGGACGGACGATGGGAGCTGCACGATGGCGAGCCGGTGTTGATGGCGCCTGAGCGGTCCCTTCATGCCGAGACGAAGGCGGAGGCCTACGTGGCGTTGAGGGAGGCGATTCGACTCAAAGCGCTACCGTGCCGCGTCTATCCGGACGGCATGACGGTCCGAGTCGGCACGCACACAACTTACGAACCGGACGCCTTCGTTAGATGTGGCCCTCGCGCGCCTGCTGACGCCATCGAGATAGCCGACCCCATCGTCGTGGTCGAAGTCCTCTCTCCCAGCACGGCCGCGATCGATCACGGCCGGAAGCTCAGTGGCTATTTCTCGCTGCCCAGCGTCGAGCACTATCTGATCCTCGACCCCGACCGGCGCGCCGTCATTCATCACAAGCGGGGCAGCGGCGACGCCATCGAGACGCGCGTCCTCTCCGAAGGAGCCGTCAAGCTCGATCCGCCCGGATTTGAGGTTGCGGTCGAGTCGCTGTTCCCCCCGCCCTGACTGGCGCTCGCGGTCTTGAACGCCTCCGGTCGCGAGAGCGACGCCGGTTGACCAATCCCGCCCCTTTCGGCGAAGTCCCGCTAAGGGTGATTCGGAGACCGCGACATGGAAAGACTGCGCGTCGCGCTCTTGTTCGGAGGCCGCTCGGCCGAGCACGACGTGTCGGTCATGTCCGCGCGCAACGTGTTCCGCGCGCTCGACCCCGAGCGCTACGAGACGGTTGCGATCGGCATTGACCGGGCCGGCGCCTGGCGCCTGTGTTCACTCGAAGGCGGCGCGTTTCCGGCCGCTGTTCCGGAGGACGGACGCCGCGTCGCGCTTGTTCCGGCCGGCGCGGGGCGGCTGGCGGTCCTGTCCGGGGCGGAGGGCGCGCCGCCCGATTTGTCTCGCGCGGTCGACGTGGTCTTCCCCGTTCTGCACGGCCCCTTCGGCGAGGACGGAACCGTCCAGGGCGCAGCCGAGATCGCGGGCGTTGCTTATGTCGGCTCGGGCGTCCTCGGCTCGGCCGTGGCGATGGACAAGGACGTCGCCAAACGGCTGATGCGCGATTCCGGGTTGCCCAACGCCCGTTTCCTCTCCTTCGCCCGAGGCGACGCGCCCGCTTTCGAAAGGGTCGCGGCCGAGCTCGGCCGTCCTTTGTTCGTGAAGCCCGCCCGCCTCGGCTCGTCGGTCGGCGTCAGCAAGGCGGGGACGCGCGAGGAGTTCGCGAAGGCGATCGTCGAAGCGTTCCGGCACGACCGCAAGATCCTGGTCGAGGAATACGTTCGTGGCCGCGAAATCGAGTGCGGCGTGCTCGAGGGCGAGGACGGCTCGCTCATCGCATCGCTTCCGGGCGAGATCGTGCCCAGCAACCGCCACGGCTTCTACACCTACGAAGCCAAATATCTCGACGACGAGGGCGCCACGATCAAGGTCCCGGCAGACCTGCCCGGTGACGTCAGCGACAAGGTGCGCAAGCTCGCGATTGAAGCCTTCCGCGCGCTGTCCTGCGAGGGCCTGGCGCGCGTCGACTTCTTTCTCCGCGACGACGGCGCGCTGGTGATCAATGAGGTGAACACGCTGCCCGGCTTCACCAACATCAGCATGTACCCGAAGATGTTTGAGGCGATGGGCGTCAGCTACCCGGAGCTGGTCGACCGCCTCATTCGCCACGCGCTCGCCCGTGCGGGCGGGAGGACGGACGAAGCCGCGAACGCTTGAAGCCATCGGGCGTCAAGTGGAATCGCTGGAAGGGCCGCTTTGGGGAGAGCGACGCAACGAGCGCCTGCCGGCCTTAGTTTCGTTTTAGTCTCGCGCCCCAATGTTTTCAGGGCCTTGCGACCCGATTTAGGTTCGCCGTGT
>DATGHB010000125.1:0-7792 GCA_035308265.1 Roseiarcus sp. | reverse complement strand
CATCGAGCGCTGAGCCTCGCCGGCGAGCGGCTCGCCTGCAAGCTGCAATATCCGGACATGGCCTCGGCGGTGGAGACCGACCTTTCCAATCTCGACCTCGTGTTCGCGCTCCACCGGCGTTCAGGAGCGGCGATCGACACCAGTGAGATCGCGGGCGAAATCAGGGAGCGGATGCGCGAGGAGCTCGACTATGAGCGCGAGGCCAAAATCGCCCGGCTCTATCGCGTGATGCTCGCCGACCGGCCGTTCGTGCGGGTGCCGCGGGTCGACGAGACCCTATCGACGCGGCGATTGCTGACGCTCGAATGGCTGGACGGCGAGCCGTTCGCCGCCTTCGAGAGCGCGCCGCAGGCCATGCGCGACGCCATCGCGGTCGGCCTGTTCGATGCGTGGTGGCGCCCGTTCCTCCGCTACGGCGTCATTCACGGCGATCCGCATCTCGGCAATTATACGGTCGCGCGGTCCGGCAGGGGGACCGTCGACGGCGTCAACCTGTTCGACTACGGCTGCGTGCGCGTCTTCCCGCCGCGCTTCGTGCTCGGCGTGGTCGAACTCTACCGGGGGTTCAAGGCCGACGACGAGGCGCGGGTCGCCGAGGCTTACGAGATGTGGGGTTTCTCCCGGCTCAGCCGCGGGGCGCGCGAGGCCATGAACATCTGGGCCCGGTTTCTTTGCGGGCCGATCCTCGACGACCGCGTGCGCACCGCGGCGGACGGGGTCAGTCCGGGCGAATACGGGCGCAAGGAACTTGGCCAGGTCATGCGGGCGTTGCGCGCCGAGGGCCGCGGACTTGTGGTGCCCCGCGAGTTCGTGTTTCTCGATCGGGCGACCATCGGCCTCGGCGGCGCCTTCCTCAGGCTTGGCGCGCGGCTCAACTTTCATCGCCTGTACGAGGACGCGATCGAAGGCTTCGGCGAGAAAGCGGTCGCTGAGCGGCAGGCAGGCGCGCTTCGCGCGGTGGGGCTCGCCCCCATCGCCCCCCTCTCCGATCGGGAGAGGGGTCGGGGGTAAGGGGATGAGGGCGCCCGGCGGCAAGCCGCGGCGGAGAGGGAGGAAGCCCATGCGCCGCACTCAGGTCGCGATCATCGGCGGCGGCCCGGCCGGTCTCCTGCTGTCGCACATGCTGCATCTCAACGAGATCGACAGCGTCGTCCTCGAGCGGCACAGCAAAGCGCATGTGCTGACTCGCATCCGCGCCGGCGTGCTCGAATTCGGTTCGGTCCAGGTGTTGCGCGATTCGGGCGCGGGCGAACGGATGGACCGGGAAGGCCATGCGCATGACGGGAGCTTCATCGCCTGGCAGGACCGCGAGCCGTTCCTCATCGACACCAAGACCCACGCCGGCAGGCCGATGTGGTCGCACGGACAAACCGCGATCACCGAGGAGCTTTACCGGATCAGGGAGCGCGACGGCGGGCGCATCATCGAGGAAGCGGAGAATGTCCAGCTCCACGACCTGACCGCCGCGGCGCCGAAGGTGACGTTCCAAAAGAGCGGCGTGAGCGAAACGCTCGAATGCGAGTTCGTCGCCGGCTGCGACGGCTTCCACGGCGTGTCGCGGCAGAGTATTCCGAAGTCGCGGCTGAAGGTCTTCGAGCGCGGCTATCCGTTCGGCTGGCTCGGAATCATGTCGGAAACCCCGCCGGTCGGCGAGGTCATCTACGCCCGCCACGAGCGCGGCTTCGCGCTTGCTTCGCTGCGCAATCCGATGCTGAGCCGCTACTACATCCAGTGCAGCCTCGATACGCGGATCGAGGACTGGCCGGACGAGCGGTTCTGGGAGGAGCTCAAGCGACGCTTTCCTGACGACATCGCGCGCAAGATCGTGACGGGTCCCTCGATCGAAAAGTCGATTGCGCCCTTGCGCAGCTTCGTCGCCGAGCCGATGCGACACGGGCGGCTGTTTCTCGCCGGCGACGCGGCCCATATCGTGCCCCCCACCGGAGCGAAAGGCCTCAACCTCGCGATCTCCGACGTCTTCTATCTCGATCGCGCGCTAACCGCTCATATTTCAAAAGGCGACGATCATTATCTCGAAAGCTATTCGGACATGGCGCTGAGACGGGTCTGGGCGTCGGTGCGCTTTTCCTGGCAGCTGACCAAACTCTTGCATGTATTTCCCGACGACGACGCGTTCGAGAACCGGATCAAGCTCAGCGAATTCGACCATCTCCATAACTCGCAGCATGCGGCGGCCGTGGTCGCCGAGCAATATGCGGGATTGCCATTCGAGGCCTGAAGCCGCGCGGCGCTCGGTGTCATTTCGCCGTGCCGGCGATGAAGGCGTTGAGCCTACGTCTGCAACCCCGGAGGTTGCGTCCCGCTCGAGGGTCTATCGCGCAATAAAGGATTCGGTAGCCTCTTAAACGACTGACCATCGTCGCGAGAATGATCCCGACGATCGCGGATGACCGAGAGTTCCCCGGCCGATCAACCGGTCGCTGGATTGCGCCGGATAATATCCAAAGACCATTGACACTGAGGCAAGGGGGTGTTTGACTGCAATCCGTTGCGGGAATCCCAGCTTCGGGGGCCTGTCATGGGAAAAACACTGCTAGCCAGCGGGCTGGTGTGTGCTTTGTTGAGCGCGGCGCCCGCCCAGGCTACCGTGATCGCGCCCGGGACGTTAAGCGCGACGCCTGACATTTTGACCCTGGGCGCCGGCGCCAGTCTGGTAGCCAATACGGGGCTCCATGGTTTTATTTCCACCCCGAGCGGCGCACTGACCGGCGCGTATGGTGAAGAAGTTTGGTCCGACCCGGCCAACACGTTTGGCGCCGGCGATCTCACTTGGGTGATCCAGATCGTCAACCTCAGCAGCACTGACCACGTGTTGCGGATCACGGCGTCCTCTTTCAACGGCTTTTTGACCGACGTCGGCTATAAGCCCCAGGCAGAAGTCGCTCCTGGCACGGTCGACCGGGTCACGGCGAATGTCATCGGCTTCAACCTCGATGTCGCTCCGAGCGGGTTTTCGGACCCGCTGCTGATCGAAACCAACGCCACGAAATTTAAGCCCGGCACGCTGTTGTTCATCGACTCGGAGACTGCGACCGCCGCGGCTTTCGGCCCGGCCACGGCCGTTCTGGAGCCCTCGACTTGGGCGATGATGGGCCTCGGCTTTGCGGGCTTGGGCATGCTGCTGCTGAACCGGGGCCGACGAAAAGAAGCAGACTGCGCCATCTGAGCGCGCCACGGATCGAGCTTCAACTGAACGGAGCGGCCTCCTCTCGGAGGCCGCGTGCTTTTTGTCGCGTCGCGTCACGGCCGAACTAGAGGCGCGACAGAATGGGCAGCCTCGGCCCGATCGCATAATTGAGCTGGATGAGCAGGATGAGCGCGATCCCGAGCGGCGCATTGACGAGGCCAGCGAGCGCGCCGATCGCGTAGAGCGACTGCGCGACCACGATGCGCCGCCTGACCGCGCGCGAGATCTCGCCATGCGCCTCCTCCCGGACCAGCTTCGCCCGTTCGGCATACGACCAGGTCGCGTAGAGACATGCGCCGAGGAGCGCGATATTGAGCCAATAGATCAGAAAAGCGGCGCGGTAGGTCAGAAAATCGGCGAGCAGCCTGGTCGAGAACGGGAGAACGGTGACGACGGCGAGGAACACGAAATGCAGCCAGACGAGGTCGCGGTCCGAGCGGGCAAGCTGGCTGAGCTGGGTCTGCTGGCCGAGCCAGAAGATGCCGAGCGTCATCAGGGTGAGCAGCCAAGGCGCGAGCCTCGGCGCCGAGGCCGCGAGCGCGCCGATGAGCGCGGCCTCCGAGTGGACATCCGCGGCCTCGGGCGCATGAAAGTCGAGCACCAGCACCGTCGCCGCGAAGGCGAAAATGCCGTCGCTCAGCGCCGCGATCCGAGCGACCTCGCCGCCGGCGAAGAAATTGTAGGAGCGCGTCGTCATGGACCAGCCCGGAACGAGTTCCCCAAACAAGCCGTCTGAGCCCCTGGACATAGGCCATTGGATGCGAAAGCGCAGCCAGGCATGAGCAGGGATTGGAGACTCAGGCGCGCGGGCCAAGCGGACGCGGAGCTCATCGCGGCGATCTTTACATCATCGCGGCGCGTGGCGATGCCGTATCTCCCTGTCCTTTACACGGACGCCGACGTTCTGAAATGGATCAGGGACGTCGTCCTGCGAAACAGCGCCGTGACGCTTGCGGTTTCCGCCGGCGGTCAGGCGGGCGGGTTCGCCTCCTTTTCGAGCGGCGTTCTCGAGCACCTTTACGTCTCGCCGCATTCGCAGGGGCAGGGATTGGGAACGCTCCTGCTCGCCGCGGCGAGGCAGGAAAACCCCCGGCGCTTGCGTCTGCACGTGTTCCAGCGAAACCTCTCCGCTCGCCAGTTCTATGAGCGGCGCGGGTTCAGGCTGGTTGAGCTGCGCGACGGCTCGGCAAACGAGGAAGGGGAGCCCGACGCCGTCTATGAGTGGGTAAGCTCCGGACCGCGCCGCTGAGCGAAAGGTCAGGTTGCAATCGCGGCGCGGGAGCCGTCGCGCTCCGCGATGAGCCGCGCGATATGCGCGCGCAATTCGGGCACGCCCTCGCCGGTGCGCGCCGACGTCAGCATCACCTCCGGATAGGCGGCGGCGTGCTTGCGTAAATCCTCGAGCGCAGCGGCGATGCGCGCGCTTGCCTCGTGCGGCTTCACTTCGTCGCCCTTGGTCAGAACCACCGCGTAGGAGACGGCCGCGGCGTCGAGCGCGCGCATCGTCTCGTGATCGCTCTCTTTCAGGCCATGCCGGCTGTCGATGAGGACGAACACGCGGGCGAGCGACGGACGGCCGCGCAGATAGGCGCGCGCGAGATCGCCCCATGAGGCCGACTTCGCTTTCGCGACCGCAGCGTAACCATAGCCCGGCATGTCGACGAGCGTGGCCCGGCCGCCAAGGTCGAAGAAAATGAGCTCCTGCGTGCGGCCCGGCGTGCGGGAAGTGCGGGCGAGCGTGGCGCGGCCGGTCAGCGCGTTGATGAGCGAGGACTTGCCGACGTTCGAGCGGCCGGCGAACGCGATCTCCGGCGCCCCGGCAGGAGGCAGGCCGTCGGCGCGGGCGGCGGCATGAAAGAACTCGCAAGGGCCTGCGAACAGTTTGCGCCCGGCCTCGGTCCAGTCCGGCGCGACGGCCCCTTCGCTCATACGCTCGGCGTCTTCGCCGGGCTCCGGACGAACAGCTTGATGAGGTTGTCCCACAGCTCGATCTTCATGCCCGCCTTCTTCATGATCAGGGACTGCTGGAGCACGGTCAGGGTGTTGTTCCAGGTCCAGTAGATGACCAGGCCGGCCGGGAACGTGCCGAGCATGAAGGTGAAGATGACCGGCATCCAGGCGAACATCGTCTTCTGAACCGGATCGGCCGGCTCGGGGTTCATCTTCATCTGCAGGAACATCGAGAAGCCCATGATCAGCGGCCAGATGCCGAGATGGAGGAAATGGCCGAAAGCGGGCAGGGCGGTCGGGTCCCACGGAATCAGGCCGAACAGCGTGAACACATTAGTCGGATCGGGGGCGCTGAGGTCCCGGATCCAGCCGAAGAAGGGCGCGTGCCGCATCTCGATGGTGATGAAGATGACCTTGTAGAGCGCGAAGAACACCGGAATCTGGATCACCATCGGCAGGCAGCCGGCGACCGGATTGACGCCCTCGCGCTTGAACAGCGCCATCTGCTCCTGCTGCTGCTTGGCGCGGTCGTCGGGATACATCTCCTTCAGCGCGGCGATCTGCGGCTGGATCTTCTTCATCTTGGCCATCGACTGGTAGGAGCGATTGGCGAGCGGGAAGAAGGCGCCCTTGACCAGGACCGTGACGATCATGATCGCGATGCCGAAATTGCCGACGAACTTGTAGATCGTGTCGATCAGCCAGTACATCGGCTGGGTAATGAAGTAGAACCAGCCCCAGTCGATCATCAGGTTGAATTTCTTGATGCCGAGGTTGGCGCCGTAATTGTCGATCGTCGAGACTTCCTTGGCGCCGGCGAAGATCCGGGTCTGAGCCTCGGCGGTCGCGCCGGGCGCGACGGTCTGCGGCGCGCCGACGAAATCGGCCTGATAGTCCTCGCGGGCCGGGTCGCCGCCGCCGCTCGCAGTGAACCGCGCGTCGATCTTGGCCTTCTGGTCGGGGATGAGCGCGGTTCCCCAATATTTGTCGGTGAAGCCGAGCCAGCCGCCGGCGCCCGTGTAGGCCTCAGCCTTGTCGGTTGCCTTGTCGATGGACGCGTAGGTCGGCGCATGCTCTTTGTCGCCAATCACGCCTTCAAATCCCTCGTGCAACACCGAATAGCCGGCGACGTTCGGCCTGCCGTGGCGAAGAACGAGCGCATAGGGACGCAAAGTCACCGTCTCGCCGCCCGAGTTCACGACCGAGTCGGTGATCGTGAACATGTATTTGTCGTCGATCGCGATCACCCGCTTGAAGGTGAGGCCCTGGCCGTTGTCCCAGGTCAGCGTCACCGGATGGCCGGCGGAGAGGGTCTTGGCGTCAGCCGTCCAGAGCGTGTCGCGGCGGGGGATGTTCACGCCCTCCGCCGCCGCGACGAAGCCCGTCTCGGTGAAATAGGCGTTGGGCGGTCCGCTCGGCGAGAGCAGGCGGATGAGCGGACTGTTCTTGTCGATGGTCTCGCGATAGTCCTTGAGCACGAGATCGTCGATCAGCCCGCCCTTGAGGTTGATCGAGCCCGCGACGCTCGGCGCGTCGATGGCGACCCGGGGGCTCGCCGCCAGCGCCTCGGCGACCGTCGCGGGCGCGCCCGCGGTTTGAGGCGCGCCTGGGAGCGTGGCCGAGCCCGATGCGCCCGACGCCGTGACCTTGGCGCCCGGCTGCGTTTCGCCCGCGGGCTGTGCGCTGTTGGCCTGCGTCTCACTGGTCTCGGTCTGCGCGTGATGCTCGCGCTGGTACAGAGGGCCGGCGTAGAAATATTGCCAGGCGGCCATCACCAGGACCGACAGCGCGATCGCGAGAAAAAGGTTCCGCGTGTCCTCGGATTTCATGCTGGCCTGTCTTCGCCTTTCGGCGCCCTCGCGGCCGACCCCCGCCGGCGACCATCCGCGCCGCGCCGGGCGGCGCCGAAGGCTTTGCGGACATCGTCGACGAGGGTGGCGAAACGGCGGCCCAGCGCCTCGCGCCGGGCCATCAGCACGTAGTCGTGATCGCCCTCCGCCTCAAGGGGCCGAGCGGCCCTGAGCGCTTCTTTCAGCCGCCTCCTGACCCGATTGCGCTCGACGGCGCCCCCGACGCTTCGAGTGACGGTCAGGCCGGCGCGCGCGCCCGCGACGGAATCCGTTTCCTCGCGCCGTCGGGATTGTAGCGTGAAGGTCTCGGCGGAGACGCGCCGGCCGCGCGCCGCGCGCTGAAATTCGGCCCGCCTGGTCAGGCGGCCGAGAGGTTCGCCGGGGGGAAGCGGCCTTCCATCGTCGCGCAAGGCAGGCTCCATGTCCTCGGCGTCGCCGCCGATGAGGAGATCGGCCGGACGGCGGCCGAAGCCCGGCGGCCCCGATCAGGCCGAGAGCTTCTTGCGGCCGCGGGCGCGCCGCGCGGCGATGACCTTGCGGCCGCCGACCGTCGCCATGCGGGCGCGAAAGCCATGACGGCGCTTGCGCACGAGCTTCGAGGGTTGATAGGTCCGCTTCACCCGGAGTCTCCGAATTTCGTTTCGTCGGCGGAAAAGATCGAGCGCCGCCCGATCTTGAAACGCGCCAAACGCCAGCTCCGCCGCTCGGGCGATGCGACCAGGCGGCAAGCTGGAAAAAAGGAACGCGACGCGAGGCGCGCCGCTACAAGGCCGGGCTTATGCCG
>DATGHB010000124.1:0-3552 GCA_035308265.1 Roseiarcus sp. | reverse complement strand
TCATTTCTGCCTTCACCGGCCGAGGCCCGTCGTCCCAGCAGAATAGACCCGCAGACCATTAGCTTCCGCGCTAACGCACTAAATAGTCGAGGGATTGTGGCCGCACGGAACCCAGGGTTGGTTCGCGGCGACTTCCTGGTGGAGCTGAGGGGATTCGAACCCCTGACCTCTGCAGTGCGATTGCAGCGCTCTCCCATCTGAGCTACAGCCCCTCGCCCGCGGGTGTTTACGTGCGCGTCCGATCCGTGTCAACGACGTCGGCGTGGAGGGTCGGGCGCCGCCGCTTCAACGGCTGGATCTCAAGGGCTTGGAGAATTCATGCGCGCGATCCTCGACATCGTGATGATGGTCCTCAACCTCTACACTTGGGTCATCATCGCAGGCGCCATCCTCTCCTGGCTGATCGCTTTCGGGGTGGTGAACATCCGCAACGACCTCGTTCGGTCGATCTGGAACCTGTTCCTCGCGCTGACCGAGCCCTTCCTGAAGCCGATCCGCAACTTTCTGCCCAACATGGGCGGCATCGACATTTCGCCGATCATCCTTCTGCTCGCCGTCATGCTGATCGAGCGGATCATCGTCTATTACGTCTACCCGAACGTCTTCTGACCATCCTTATGCCTGCCCTGCCCCCGGCCAGGACCGCCAGCGGCCGGTTCTTCGAGGATTTCCGCCTGGGCGAGACGATCCGGCACCCGACGCCGCGCACGCTGAACAGCGGCGACGCCTCGCTCTATTCGGCGCTTACCGGCGCGCGTTTCGCCCTCCAAAGCGCGGAGACCTTCGCCCGCGCGATCGGCTACCCCGCAAGCCCGATCGATGACATGCTCGCCTTCCATGTCGTGTTCGGCAAGACGGTCGCCGACGTGTCGCTCAACGCGGTCGCCAACCTCGGCTACGCCGATTGCCGGTTCTTGGCGCCGGTTTTTCCCGGCGACACGCTCTCCGCCGTCTCGCAGGTGATCGGCTTGAAGGAAAACTCGAACCGCGAGAGCGGAATCGTCCATGTGCGCTCGCGGGGGATGAACCAGCGCGGCGAGACGGTCCTCGACTATGTGCGCTGGGTAATGGTGCGCAAGCGCGACGCGGCCGCGCCCGCGCCCGCGGCCCACGTTCCCGCACTCCCCGAGGCGGTCGGCGTCGCCGACCTCGGCCAGGCCTGTCCGCGGATCGACCGCGCCGCGTTCGATGGCGAGCTCAGCGGCTCCCCTCATTGGTTCGAGGACCTTTCCGCCGGCGAGCGGATCGATCATGTCGACGGCGTCACCGTCGAAGAGGCCGAGCACCAGATCGCGACCCGCCTCTACCAGAACTCGGCAAAAGTGCATTTCAACCAGTTCAGCGAGGGCGAGGGGCGCTTCGGGCGCCGCCTCGTCTATGGCGGGCACGTCATTTCCCTCGCTCGCGCCTTGAGCTTCAACGGCCTCGCCAACGCCTTCCACATTTCCGCGATCAACGGGGGCCGGCATGTCGCGCCGCTGTTCGCCGGCGACACTGTGTTCGCCTGGAGCGAGGTTGTCGAGACTGCGGCGCTGCCGGGGCGCGACGACGTCGGAGGCTTGCGGCTCCGCACCGTGGCGACCAAGAACCGGCCTTGCGCCGATTTCCCTCACCGGGAGGGCGAGGGCTACGAGCCCCATGTCGTGCTCGAGCTCGACTATTGGGCGCTGGCGCCACGGCGGCCCTGACCAATGCGCCTGCCGGCGGACGCGGTTCTCATGGTGGTCGACGCCGAGGGCGTGAACGGCGATCCGCTTGAGGACGCCGGCGGCCGGCCTGAGGCCGACAGCAAGATGGCGGCCCTCGTCGCCGCCTGGCGGGCAGAGGGTTTGCCCGTGGTCCACGTCGGCCCGCAATCCGCCTCCGCCGCCCGGCCGCGCGACGGCGAGACCGTCATCGCCCGCTGCGCAATGAGCGCCTTCGTCCGAACCAGGCTCGAAGAGCGGCTCGACGAACTAGGGGTGACGACGCTCGTTCTCTGCGGGGCGCTCGCGACCCATGCGCTGGAAGCGACGGCGCGCCACGCGGGCGATCTCGGCTATCGGGTCTTTGTCGTCGCCGACGCCTGCCGGGCGGCGGAGGCGGTCGATCTGAGAGGCCGCTCATGGCCGGCGGAGGACGTGCGGGCGCTCACCCTTGCGCATCTGAAGGGCGAGACCGCGACGGTCGTCGACGCCGCGACGGCGCTTCAGGCCGCGGCGACCGCCAGGGCGCGACAGCAGCGCAAAGCGGGGCGGGCCTGAGAGACAGCCTGAAGCGAGCATGCCCTTCCCTCTCTGGCCCGTCCGCACTATGTGAGTGCGCTGCTCCGACAAGCCCAAAGTGATGCCAGACCCCAATCCCGTCGCGCGCCGGCGCACCTTCGCGATCATTTCGCATCCCGACGCCGGAAAGACGACACTGACCGAGAAAATGCTGCTGTTCGGCGGCGCCATCCAGCTCGCCGGCGAAGTGCGGGCCAAAGCCAACCGCCGCAAGACGCGCTCCGACTGGATGGGGATCGAGCGCGAGCGAGGCATTTCGGTCGTGACCTCGGTCATGACCTTCGAGACCGCAGGCTGCGTCTTCAACCTGCTCGACACGCCGGGGCATGAGGACTTTTCCGAGGATACCTATCGCACCCTGACCGCTGTCGATTCGGCGGTGATGGTGATCGACGCGGCCAAAGGCATCGAGGCGCGGACTCGCAAACTGTTCGAGGTCTGCCGCCTGCGCGACATCCCGATCCTGACCTTCATCAACAAGATGGACCGCGAGACCCGCGACCCGTTCGACCTCATCGACGAGATCGAGAAGACGCTGGCGCTCGACGCCGCGCCGCTCAACTGGACGATCGGCCGCGGGCGCTCGCTCGCCGGGCTTTACGACATCCGGGCGAAACGCCTCATCCCGTTCGGGCCGGACGGCGAGCCGGACGCCGTCGCCGGCCCCGACGATCCGCGCCTGGCCAAGCTCCTGCCCGAGCACGAACGCGGGCAGGCGCTCGATGAGCTTCATCTTGCGATCGAAGGGCTGAAGCATTTCGATGAAAAAGCCTTTCTCGAAGGCCATATGACCCCGGTCCTCTGGGGCAGCGCGCTCAAGGATTTCGGGGTCAAGGAGCTGATCGACGCCTTGGCCGAATTCGCGCCCGCTCCCCGCGCGCAGGCCGCGGCGAGTCGCACGGTGAAGGCGGACGAAGGCAAGATGACCGGCTTCGTGTTCAAGATCCAGGCCAACATGGATCCAAACCATCGCGACCGGATCGCGTTTCTGCGCGTCTGCTCGGGCCAGCTCAAGCGCGGCATGCGGGCGAAGCTGGTGCGCACCGGCAAGCCGGTCACGCTGACCGCGCCGCAATTCTTCTTCGCCCAGGACCGGTCGCTGGCCGAGGAGGCGTTCGCTGGCGACGTGGTCGGCATTCCCAATCATGGACTCCTGCGCATCGGCGACACGCTCTCCGAGGGCGAGGAGATCGTCTTTCGCGGCGTGCCGAGTTTCGCCCCCGAAATCCTGCGCCGGGTCAAGCTCGCCGACGCGATGAAGGCGAAGAAGCTGCGCGAAGCGCTGCAG
>DATGHB010000123.1:0-7340 GCA_035308265.1 Roseiarcus sp. | reverse complement strand
CCGCACCCCTCATAGCTGTGCGTCTGAGGCCAATGGGCGGCTTCATCGCGGTGGACCGACGCTTCCGGCGCGTGGCGGGCGCACAAGCCTTCGTGCTCCCTGAGCTTGCGCCAGAAAGCGCAGGCCGCGCAATTGGTCGGCCGGAACGCCTGGTCGCTCATCGTCTCTTCTCCCTTTCCCTCCAGGCTTGGAGCGTGGCTCGTGAAAAAAGGCGGAACCCGGATTTTCGCAAAGGCTTCGCGAAATCAACGGAATCCTGAGCTGCCTCGAGTCGATAAAGCCGTAGACCTTACTAGTCCGCGAGATAGGGCGCAAAGCCGCGCCTGGCGCGCGGTTCAGGCGGCGTCGACCAGCCGCCGCCGAGCGCCAGCATGAGCCCGATGCTGGCCGTCAGCTGGCGCGTGTGCAGCGCGATCGCCAGGCGCTCCGCGTCCAGCGCGGCGCTTTGCGCGGTCACCACGTCGAGGTAGGAGGACGCGCCGTCGCGATAAAGGGTCAAGCTGAGGTCAGCCGCCTTCCGCGCCGCCGCCGCCGCGGTATTCGTCTGATTGTATTCCTCCGCGAGCCAGCGCAGGGACGACAGCTGATCCTGGACTTCCTTGAGCGCGCGCAAGACCGTAGCGCGATAGTTCTCCGCGGCCTGGGTGAATTGCGCCCTGGCGACTTCGAGTTCCGCCTGGCGAAGCCCTGCGTCGAACAACGGGATGTCGATCGCCGGCCCGATGGTTCCGAACAGGTTTTGCGGATTGAAGAGCCTGAAATTGGTGTCCTGGGTTCCGCCGAGCGCGAGCAATGACAACTTGGGGAAGAAATTGGCGCGCGCCGAGCCGATCGTTTCGCTGGCCGCGGCGGTCAGCCGCTCGCTTTCCGCGACATCCGGACGATTGCGTAGCACGTCGGCCGGCACCGCGCCCGGCGGCCTTGGGATTGCGAGCGGCCTCAAAGACCGCGCGATCGTGTACGAGGCGGCCGCCTTGCCGACCAGAGCCGCGATGGAATCTTCGAGGAGAGCGCGATGGAGATTGAGGTCGGAGGCCAACGCCTCGGCCGAGCTCAACTGAGCTTGCGCCCGATCGACATCGACCGGAGAGGCGATTTTCGCCTCAAGGCGCTCCTGGGTCAGCTTCAAAGCCGAACGATAGATCGCGATCGTATCGGCAAAGAGCTTGGCCTCGTCGTCGAAGCCGCGCAAATTGACGTAGTCGCGCGCCAACTCGGCATGCAACTCGAGCCGGGCGTCGGCCAGCGCGTCCGCGCTCGCCTCGGCGGTCAAGTTCGCCGCCTTCACAAGGTCGCGCACCCGTCCCCAGATGTCGATCTCGTAAGCGGTTTGCGCGCCGAGGAGGTTGTCCCCGTAATAGGTCGGCTGACTTGCGGAGCGAAGCGGACGATTGGCCGATTGCTTGTTGGCCAGGAAATGCGGGACCGCGTCGACCTGCGGGTAGGCGCCGCTCAGCGCCGCGTTAGCGCGCGCGACCGCCTCGTCATTGGCCGCGACCGCCGCGGCAAGATCCGGATTGGCCGCGTCCACCTGCGCCTGAAGCTCGTTGAGCGCTCGATCGTTGAAGGTGAGCCACCACATCCCGCTCGCCGGAAGGGTCCGGCCGTCCGTGGTCTGATCCCGGAATTTCGCTGGCGCCGATACGGATGGCGGCGCGTAGCGAGGCGCAAAATCGCAACCGCCGAGCGCAAGCGCGATCGGCGCCGCAAGCCACGGCCGCCAGTTCATTCCCGGTGGTCCCGCCCTGTTCGCGCCATCTCCTCGACGCTCTTCGGGTGGTGATCTTTCGGCCCCTCCGCGCGTTGCTGCGCGGACGGCCCCTGCGTCTTCTCCCCAGCCGCTTCCATGACCCGGACCTCCTCGCCGTCGCCGATCGAATCGGGCGGATTGGCGACGATGCGCTCGTCGCGGCTTAGGCCGCCAGCGATCTCGATCTTGGATCCGAGGTCGCGCGCGATCCGGACCTTCTTGAGCACGATCCGGTTGTCAACCCCGACCGTCGCGACCTCCGGAGCGCTGTCGCGAAACAGCAGCGCGTCGGCGGGGAGGGTCATCGCGTTCCGATCGGGCGGAATCTGAAAATGGACCCGCGCGAACGCGCCCGGGGCAAGCTCGCCGTCCTTGTTGTCGGCGATGAGCTCCACCAGCAGCGAGCGCGATTTCTGGTCGATCGCGTGCGCGGTGGTGAGGATGGTCGCGTCGAAGGCGCGGTCGGGATATTCGGGCAATTCGAGGGTCGCCTTCATGCCGTCCCTGAGTTCGGCCGCATAGGATTGCGGAACGGGAACATAGACCCGCATCTGATGAATATCGGCGACGGTGAACAGCGCCGGGCCGTTGTCCGCGTCCGCCCGGACCAGGGTTCCAATGTCGACATGGCGCGCGGTGACCACGCCGTCGAACGGCGCCACGATATTGGCGAACACCTTCTCCGCCTTCAGACGATCGAGGTTCGACTGGGCGGCCTCGACCTCGGCGGCCTTGGCGTGCGCATCGCTGTCCTTTTCGTCGGCGGCTTGCTGCGAGACGGCCGCGGTGTTGCGCAGCGAATTCCATCGCGCCGCCGTCACCTTGGCCAGGGCGAGATTGGCCTTGGCCTTATCGAGTTCGCTTTGCGCGACCGCAATGCTCTGGTCGAGCTCGGGAGTGTCGACGACGGCCAGGATGTCGCCCCGACGCACCTTGGCGCCGATGTCCTTGCGCCATTCTTGCACATAGCCGCTCACCTGCCCATGAATCGAGGCGGTGTCAAAAGCTTCGACGTTGCCGGGAAGAACGAGTTCGCGGGCCTCGCCTCCCTGTTGCGGGGCGACGAGCGCGACCGACGGGATCGCCTGCGCATCGGTCCATTGCTTGAGCTTCTCGTCGTCATGCCGGCGCCCGGAAATTCCGGTATAGGCGACCGCGATCGCCGCCACCGCCAGCAGCAGGATCGCCCGCCCGGCCTTGACAGGTTCGCCATTTTCCAGATCGGACCTGGGGCGACCGGCGTCAGCCGCGAGGGCTTCGTCGACCGCGCGTCCTTCACTCGGCGCTTGCGGGCCCTGGCCGGTCGCTTCGGAGTCATCCGCGCTCATATGGGCGAGGCCCCGACGGCGACGTCGGCAGTGGGCTCGCTCGCCGTCCTCGGCCTGAATTCGTGGACGAGACGGAACACGGCCGGAACGAACAGGAGCGTCGCCACGGTCGCTAAGACGAGGCCCCCGATCACGGCCCGGCCGAGCGGCGCATTCAGGTCGTCGCTCAGCGCCATCGGCGCCATGCCGATGATCATGGCGAGCGCCGTCATCAGGACCGGCCTGAACCGGGTGAAGCCCGCGTCGATCGCCGCGGTCGCGGCGTCGGCGCCCTCCGCCATCCGCTCGCGGGCGAAGCTGACAACGAGAATGCTGTTCGCCGTGGCGACGCCCATGCACATGATCGCCCCGGTGAGGGCCGGAACCGACAGCGAGGTGTCGGTGATGAACAGCATCCAGACAATTCCGGCGAGCGCGGTCGGCAACGCGCCGACGATGACGAACGGATCAAGCCACGACTGAAAATTGACAACAATCAATAGATAAATCAACACGACAGCAAGCGCAATGCCGACCAACAGCTGCTCGTAGGCATAAGTCATCGTGGCGGTCTGACCACGCATCGCGACCGACGAGCCGCGCGGAACGTCCTTGACGGTTTCGTCCAGAATTTTCTGGATGTCGGCCGACACGGCGCCGAGATCGCGCCCATTGTTGGTCGCGTAAATGTCGAGGACCGGCTGGACCGCGTAGTGCGACACCACCGATGGGCCAACTCCACGGGTGATGGTGGCGAGACCGCCGACGATCTGCGAGGCGTCCTGGGCCGAGGCGGGAATGTTTTGCAGCTGTGACACCGAATCGAGCCAATATTGCGGGGTCTGGGCGACAACCGGATAGGCCACGCCGTTCTTCGGATTGATCCAGAAGGTCGGCGCGACCTTGAAGCTGCCGGACAGACTCTCCTGCAAGCTCCTGGCGATGTCGCCCTCCTTCAGGCCGACTTGCGCCGCGCGCACGCGGTCGACATTGACGCCGAGCGTCGGATTGTTGAACGCCTGCTGGATTCGGGCGTCCGCGACGCCGGGCACGCGCGCGATTCTCCTCAGGAGCCGGCCGGCGTAAGCGTGGTTGGCGGCGAAATTGGCGCCGAAAACCTGCACGTCGATCGGCGCCGGAAGGCCGAAATTGAGAATCTGCGACACGATGTCCGCCGGCAGAAAGGCGAACGTCGTCCCCGGAAACGATCCCGGCAAGCTCTCGCGCAGCTCCTTGATATAGCGCTCGGTCTCATGTGCGAAGCCCGGCTTGACGGTGATCGAAATATCGGCGTCGCCGGGACCGACCGTACCCGAATTGTTGTAGGTCGAATTGATTCCGCTCACCGGCAGCCCAATGTTGTCGACGAGGGGACCGAGCGCCTCGGGGGGAATCACCCGGCGGATCGCCGCCTCGACTCCGTCGCAGATCATCGCCGTCTCTTCGATTCGCGTTCCGGTCGGCGCGCGAACGTGAAGCTTGAGTTGCGTGTTGTCGGTGGCGGGGAAGAAGTTCCGCCCGAGATACGGGGCGAGCGCGAACGAACACGCGACCGCCGCCAGGAAGCCGACGATGAACTTGCCCCGCGCCGCGAGCGCGGTCGCCAGGAGCCGTCGATAGAAGTTGCGCGCGGCGTCAAACCGGCGCTCGAATCCCCGCTGGAACAGGCTGAAAGGATTGCGTGCGAGCGGTCGGGGCCCGCCGTGGCCGCTCCCCGCCTGGTGGGCGAGAAAGAAGCGCGCCATAGTGTTCAGGAGGGTGCGCGAAATGATGTAGGAGCCGAAGAGCGCGAAGATCACCGCCTCCGCCATCGGACGGAAGAGATAGCCAGCGACCCCGCCAAGGCTGAACATCGGCACGAACACGATGCAGATGCACAGGAGCGACACGGTCGCCGGAAGCACGATCTGGCGCGCGCCGTCCATGATCGCCGACTCGATGTCCTTGCCCTGCTCCAGATGCCAGTTGATGTTTTCGGTGGTCACCGTCGCGTCGTCGACGAGTATGCCAACCGCGAGCGCGAGCCCCCCGAGCGTCATGACATTGAACGTCTGACCGATCGCGGCGAGCGCGGCGATCGAGGTCAGGATCGCCAGCGGAATCGAGATCGTCACCATGAGGGTCGATCGCCAGCTGCCGAGAAAGATGAGAATCATCAGCCCGGTCAGCGCCGCGGCGACGACGCCTTCGAAAATCACCGAGTTGATGGCCGCGCTGACGAACGGCGCCTGATCGTTGATCGTGTCCAGTTTCAGGCTGGACGGCAGGGTCTCCTTGAGCTTGGGAAGGAGCTTTTTGATGCCATTGATGACATCGAGCGTGGAGACCGAGCCCGTCTTGAGGATGGTCATCAGGACGGCGTTCTTGCCGTCGACCCGCACCATGTTGATTTGCGGGGGCGAGCCGAAATGCGCATAGGCGACGTCGCGAACGAACACCGTCGTTCCGTTGACGACACGGATCGGCATGTCGTTGAGCTTGGCGAGCTCGGTCGGGGAGCCGTTGAGGTTGACGATATATTCGAAGCGGCCCACCTTCTCGGTGCCGACCGGAGTGACGATGTTCTGCCGGCCGATCGCCGCCACCACGTCCTCGGCGGAGAGTCCGTAGGCTTCCAGCTTGTCCTGGTCGATGTCGACCTGGACCTGGAGGATTTTGCCGCCGTAGGGCGAGGGAATCGCGGTGCCCGCGACCTGGGCCAATTCAGGGCGGATGAAATTCTGCCCCGCGTCCTGCAATTCCTCCTGCGACAGCCGGTCGCTCGACAGCGCCAGTTGAATGACCGGGACGCTGGAAGCGTCAAAGCTGAGCACATAGGGCGGGGTTATGCCTTGCGGCAGATATTTGAGCACCGTCTGCGAGGCGGCCGTCGTCTCGGCGAGCGCGGCGTTGATGTTGACGCCGCGCTGGAAAAACACCTTGACCACGCCATACCGGGGCAGCGACTGGGACTCGATATGCTCGATGTCGTTGACTTGCGAACTGAGCGTCCGCTCGTAGTAGTAAATGACGCGTTTCGACATATCGTCGGCAGGCAATCCGTCGTATGTCCAAACGACAGCGACCACGGGAATGCCGATGTGGGGGAAGATGTCGATCGGAGTCCTGATCGCCGCCCCGACGCCGAAGATGACGATCAGCATCGCCATCACGACGAACGTGTAGGGCTTGTTGAGAGCGATGCGGACGATAGCGAGCATTGGTCACTTCTGAAGGCGCCGCAGGGTAGCCAACGCGCGCGACGCCCTCGCGGCGAACGTCGTCCGCCGCGAAAGCGCCGCGCGATCTATACCCGTCGCGCCCGCTATACGACATTAAATTATATTTCGTTCTTGTATGGAAAGGCCCCGTTCCCGCGACTCGCGGCGCGCCCAATGACCCCGGAGGGAGGCGGTCGGCATCGCCGGCTTGGGGGGCGGGCCGGACAGGTTTACGCCTCCTCGCGCTCCGATTGCGCGGTGGCCGGCGCGGCGCGCAATTCGAAACGCGCGCCGGGGTTGTTGTCTTCGACGGTCAGTTTGAGGCCGTGCAGATTGGCGATCGTTTCAGCGATGCTGAGGCCGAGGCCGTGCCCCGCCGATTTTCCGCCGCGCTCGCCGCGATAGAAACGCTCGAATATCCTGGCGCGCTCCTGCGGCGGGACCCCGACGCCGGTGTCGCTCACCCGCACGAGGGGGCGCCCGTCGACCGTCCGCGCCTCGATGCTGACCGCGCCGCCCGCGGGGGTGAATTTGATGGCGTTGTCGATCAGGTTTGAGAGGGCTTCGCGCATGAGGTCCGGATCGCCGCGAACCGGAACCGGTCCGCCGGCCTCGGCGATGAGCTTCACCCCCTTCGATTCGGCCAGCGGCTCATAGAAATCGAGCAGCTGGGCGCAAACCGGGGCGAGATCGAAGTCCTTGAACTGGGTCTTGCGCGCGTCATTCTCGACCGCCGAGGCGCGCAGAATCGCTGAAATCGTCGCCGACGCCTTTTCGATCTGGGCGAGCGCGCCCTCCATGGCCTGGCGCAAGTGTTCAATTCCCGCCCCGCTGTCCAGCGCCCGCTCGATTCTGGCGCGGGCGACGGCGAGGGGGGTGCGCAGATCGTGAGCGATGTTGTCGCCGGCGCTCCTAAGGCGCTCGAGCAGGCGGGCGATTTCGTCCAGCATCAGGTTGACCGCGCGGGCAATCTTGCCGATGTCATCCTCGCCGGCGAACGGCAGGCGCAAATCGAGATCGCCGTTCATGATCCTGACGATGGCGCGATGAACGCGTTCGAACCGCCGCGAGGCGCGGTGCGCA
>DATGHB010000122.1:0-2360 GCA_035308265.1 Roseiarcus sp. | reverse complement strand
GAGGATGGTGACGATCGGCGCCCCGGCGGCGACCACCTCGCCCGCCCGCGCAAGCTGGTACTGGACCCGCCCGAACCTCGGCGACATGAGAGTCAGATCATCGATGATCGACTGAATGCGGTCGACCTCGGCTTCCGAGTTTGCGATCTGGGAGAGGGCCTGGTCGCGCTGCGAGGTGAAGCTCTTCACCGCCGCCACGGCAGAATCGTAGTTGCGCTTGCGCTGCTCGAAGACCTGCTTGGTGATGAAGCCCGTCTTCATCAGCTCCTGGCCGCGCTCGAAGTCCGACTTGGCGAATTCGAGCGCACTCTGCCGCGAGGTAATTTCTGCCTCCGCCGCCGCGAGCGCGTCATTGGCCTTCTGCACGTCGGCCTTGGCGGCGCGCAACTGCGCCTCGTATTCCGGCGAGGTGATCTTGGCGATCGCCTGCCCCTTGGTGACAGTCGAACCCTCCTCCACGGTCACTTCGGAGAGGCGCCCGGGATATTTCGAGGAGACGTCGACCTGGGTCGCCTCGATGCGGCCGTTCGACTTGACGATGCCGTCCGGCAGCGTCTGGCCACGCAGGCGGGCGATCAGATTGCGGATAACCTGGGCATGAGCGGAGGGAGTCAATGAAAGGCCGCCCCTCGGCTCCCCGCCCAAGAACAGCGCGCAGGTCGCCGCGCCTAACGTGAGCGCCAATCTCGCAACGAGCCGACGAAAGGTCATCGTGGGTCTCCTCCGCACGTCATCCGTACCTGGCTTCCCGCCAGCGGGACCCGAAATCTCAGAGCGCCGCGACCCGATTCACCCAAATCGGGATGCGACGGCAAGTCTTGCGCCTTGGCGCCGCTTTTGGTCCAAGCCCTCCGCCGCTTTACTAGGCAAGCGCGCCCATGTTGTAAAGCGGCGAGCGGGAGGGAAGGATGGCTAAAGCGACAGGTCGAAACGAGGGGAAAAAGCCCAAGAACAAGAAAGGCTTCGACGGTCGCGCGAAGCTCGGCGGCAAGGACTATGCGCGCGAACTCGCCACCCTGCACGGCGAATTGGTCAAGTTGCAGTCCTGGGTCGTGGCCAAAGGACTGAAAGTCGTGATCGTGTTCGAAGGCCGCGACGGCGCCGGCAAGGGCGGGGTCATCAAGGCAATCACCGAACGGGTGAGCCCGCGCGTCTATCGCGTCGTCGCGCTGCCGGCGCCGACCGAACGCGAGAAATCGCAGATGTATGTTCAGCGCTACATCCGCCATCTGCCCGCCGCCGGCGAGATCGTCATCTTCGATCGCAGCTGGTACAACCGCGCTGGCGTCGAGCGGGTGATGGAATTCTGCACGATCGAGCAAGTGAAGCGCTTTCTCGAGCTGACGCCAGCGGTCGAGAAGTCCATCATCGAGTCCGGAATCATCCTCATCAAATATTGGTTGGAAGTGAGCCCCGAGGAGCAGACGCGCCGGCTCGCGGCGCGGATCGACGATCGGCGCAAGATCTGGAAACTGTCGCCGATGGACTTGAAGTCTTATAGCCGGTGGTACGACTACTCGCGCGCACGAGACGACATGTTCACGGCGACCGACACCCCCTGGGCGCCCTGGCATGTCGTGCGCTCCGACGACAAGCGGCGGGCCCGGCTCAACGTCATCTCCCACCTCCTGACCCAAATCCCCCACCAGGACCTGCCGCGCGACAAGCCGGCATTGCCGAAGAGGCAGAAGGCTCACGGCTATGTCGAGCCCGACTATCCGTACAAGTTCGTTCCCGAACTGACCTGGTGAGCGGGGCGGCGGCTCTGAAGAGCCGATGCGGCGCTCTCACCTAGCGCCTTTGAAAGGCTATGTTGAGCGTTTCACCACCGCTGCACGCCCATGAAAGTGTTATGGATCGGGGTCGGCTGATTGAACCGATGCCGGCTGTAGCTGTGCGCCGGTTCGCGGCGCGCGGGCCGACCGTGAGGATAGAGAGTGAGCTGGTCATGTCTCATCGGGACCTTGTGACCCTGCGCGCCCTTTGGCTTGACCGGCGCGGGCGACCCGGCTTGGGCGGCCGCCGCGATCCCAGGGGCGAATCCCACTAAGGCGACGAGCGCCAGAACAGTCGCGATGCGTTTCATATTGCTCACCCCCGATGGCGATATCCGATGGCTTATTCGCGGGCGTGGGAAGCGCCGCCGCCTGAATTTGAATCAGAATACGGGCTCACCCGGCGCAATCTCGGTGAGCGGCGCAAGCAGGATCACCTCGGAGCGCGCGTTCTTCGCCCCGAGGATCAGCACTTCGGACTGAAAGCCGGCGATGTTGCGCGGCGGAAAGTTGACGACGCAAACAACCAGCCGGCCGACAAGTTCTTCTTGCGAATAGCTGGTGATCTGGGCGCTCGACCATTTC
>DATGHB010000121.1:0-3461 GCA_035308265.1 Roseiarcus sp. | reverse complement strand
CGATTACCCGCGGACCCGGCCAGGCATGCCCAATCACGAGCCGCGCGGCTGTTCGCGCGGCGCGTCCTACAGCTGGTATCTCTACAGCGCGAGCCGGATCAAATATCCGCTCATCAGGGGGCGGCTCATCAAAGCCTGGCGAGAGGCGCGCAAGACGCTCGCGCCCGTCGAGGCCTGGGCCGCGGTCGCCGGCGATCCCGAGACAGCGCAGGCCTACAAGTCCATGCGTGGCCGCGGCGGCTTCGTCCGCGCGACCTGGGATGAAGCGTGCGAGATCGTGGCCGCCGCGAACGTCCACACCATCAAGACCTGGGGACCGGACCGCGTGGTCGGCTTCTCGCCGATCCCGGCGATGTCGATGGTCTCCTACGCCTCCGGCGCGCGCTATCTGAGCCTGATCGGCGGGACGCTGCTCTCATTCTATGACTGGTACTGCGACCTGCCGCCGTCGAGTCCGCAGACCTGGGGCGAGCAGACCGACGTGCCGGAATCGGCCGACTGGTACAATTCCGCCTATATCATCGCCTGGGGCTCCAACGTGCCGCAGACCCGCACGCCCGACGCGCATTTCTTTGTCGAGGCGCGCTATAACGGCACGAAAATCGTGGCGATCACGCCCGACTATGCCGAAGTCGCCAAACTCTCCGACCTCTGGCTTCACCCGAAACAGGGCACGGACGCCGCGCTCGCCATGGCCATGGGCCATGTGATCCTGCGCGAGTTTTTTTTGGACCGGCAGGTCCCCTACTTTGAGGACTATTGCCGCCGCTATACCGACATGCCGATGCTGGTCATGTTGCGCCGCGACGGCGGACGTTGGATCCCGGACCGCTATCTCCGCCAGAGCGACCTGCCCGGCGCGCCGAAATCGGATCGCGCGGCGTGGAAGACTGTCGCGGTCGCCGAAGACACCGGCGCGCTGGTCGTCCCGCAGGGCGGAATCGGTTACCGCTGGCCTCGAGAAGGTGAGCCGGCTGGGCGCTGGAATCTCGAAGCAAAGGATGGCGAGACCGGCGCCGACACGCGGCTGGCGCTGAGCCTGATCGACCGGCGCGACGACACGGCCGCCGTCGCCTTCCCTTACTTTGGCGGCGCGCCGCACCAGCATTTCCCCAGCAACGCCCAGGGCGGCGACGTGCTGACGCGCAACGTTCCCGTCCGCAAGATCGCGACCGCCGACGGCGAAGCCTTGGTTGCAACGGTCTTCGACCTTCTCTGCGCCAACTACGGTCTCGACCGGGGCCTTGGCGGCGCCTGTGCGAAAAGTTTCGATGACAATCTGCCTTACACGCCGGCCTGGCAGGCGCCGATCACCGGCGTCGCCGCCGAGAAGGCGATCGCGGTCGCGCGCGGCTTTGCCGAGACCGCCGAGAAGACCAGGGGCCGCGCGATGGTGATCATCGGCGCCGGCATGAACCATTGGTATCACCAGGACATGGGCTATCGCAGCATCATCAACATGCTGATGATGTGCGGCACGGTCGGCGTCTCGGGCGGCGGCTGGGCGCATTACGTCGGGCAGGAGAAGCTCCGGCCCCAGACCGGCTGGACCATGCTCGCCTTCGCCCTCGACTGGGTGCGCCCGCCGCGCCAGATGTGCGGCACCTCGTTCTTCTACGCGCATAGCGACCAGTGGCGTTACGAAAAGCTCGACGTCGCCGAGTTGTTGTCGCCGCTCGCCGACCCGGCGCCTTACCGCGGCAGCTTCATCGATCTCAACGTCAGGGCCGAGCGGATGGGCTGGCTGCCCTCGGCGCCCCAGCTCGGCGTCAACCCGCTGACGGTCGCAGCCGCCGCCGAGCGCGCCGGCGCGAGCGTCAAGGACCATGTGGTTGCGGGCTTGAAGTCCGGCGCGATTCCGCTCGCCTGCGAGGATCCGGACAATCCGGCCAACTTCCCGCGCAACCTGTTCATCTGGCGATCGAACCTGTTCGGCTCATCGGGGAAAGGCCACGAATATTTCCTCAAGCATTTCCTCGGCGCCCGGCACGGGCTCCAGGGCAAGGATCTCGGCGAGATCGGCGGGAAAAAGCCGGAGGAGGTCGCCTGGCGTGACCCGGCGCCGGAGGGAAAACTCGATCTCGTCGTCACCCTCGATTTCCGCATGTCGACGAGCTGCCTCTACTCCGACGTCGTGCTTCCGACCGCGACCTGGTACGAGAAGAACGACCTCAACACTTCCGACATGCATCCTTTCATCCATCCGCTCTCCGCCGCGGTCGACCCGGTGTGGGAGGCGCGCAGCGACTGGGAGACCTACAAGGCGATCGCGCGCCGTTTCTCGGAACTCGCCGAAGGCCATCTCGGCCAGGAGCGCGACGTGGTGCTGACGCCGATCCTGCACGATACGGCCGGCGAGCTTGCCCAACCCTTCGAGGTTAAGGACTGGAAGAAGGGAGAGTGCGATTTTGTTCCCGGCGTGACCGCCCCGCAAATCGCCGTCGTCGAGCGCGACTATCCCAACACCTATCGCCGGTTCACCGCGCTCGGACCGCTCGCCGACAAGCTCGGCAATGGGGGCAAGGGCATTGCGTGGAACACTGAGGATGAGGTCAAGGGCCTCGGCGACCTCAACTACCGGGTCAACGGAGGCGGCCCGACCGAGGGGCGGCCGCGCATCGAAACCGACACGGACGCGGCGGAGGTCATCCTCTATCTCGCTCCCGAGACCAATGGCGAGGTGGCGGTCAAGGCCTGGGAAGCGCTCGGCAAGGTGACAGGACGCGACCACACGCATCTCGCGGCGGCGCGCGAGGACGAGAAGATCCGTTTCCGCGACCTCCAGGCGCAGCCGCGCAAGATCATTTCATCGCCGACCTGGTCCGGCATCGAGAGCGAGCACGTCAGCTACACCGCCGGCTACACCAACGTGAACGAGCTCATTCCGTGGCGGACGCTGACCGGACGCCAGCAATTCTATCAGGATCACCAGTGGTTCAGGGACTTCGGCGAGAGCCTCGCCGTCTATCGGCCGCCGGTCGACACGCGCACGGTCGCGGAAATGCTGGGCAAGCACAGCAACGGCGAGCCGGAGATCGTTCTCAATTTCATCACCCCCCATCAGAAATGGGGCATCCATTCGACCTATACCGACAATCTCATCATGCTGACGCTGTCCCGAGGCGGGCCGATCGTCTGGCTCTCTGAGACCGATGCGAAGAACGCCGGCATCGTCGACAACGACTGGATTGAGCTTTTCAACCTGAACGGGGCGATCGCGGCGCGCGCCGTGGTGAGCCAGCGCGTCCATGAAGGCATGTGCCTCATGTATCATGCGCAGGAGAAGATTGTGAACGTGCCCGGGTCGCAGATCACCGGGCTGCGCGGCGGCATCCACAATTCGGTCACCCGCACGCTGCTGAAGCCGACCCATATGGTCGGCGGCTACGCCCAGCTCTCCTACGGTTTCAACTATTACGGCACGGTCGGCTCCAACCGCGACGAGTTCGTGATTGTCCGCA
>DATGHB010000120.1:0-9678 GCA_035308265.1 Roseiarcus sp. | reverse complement strand
GGTCGACGATTGCGATCTTTACGCGGAGGGCTTCGATCCGGTCATGTCGAGGCAGGAGCGGATCGACTACCACAATGTCGCGGTCAACCGCCGCAATGTCGCCCCTTACGTCGACCGGCTCCTGGCCGCCGAGGCGCTAGTGTTTTCCTATCCGGTCTGGAACATGGGGTTTCCGGCGATCCTCAAGGGATTCGTCGACAAGGTCTTTCTGCCCGGCGTCAGCTTCACCCTTCGCGAGGACGGCGCCTACACTCCGTGCCTTCACAACGTCAGGCGTCTCGGCGCCGTTTGCACCTATGGCGGCGGGCGGTGGCTGACCTTCATGATGGGCGATCCGCCGCGCCGCTTCCTGACGCGCTCGCTGCGCCGGATCTGCGCGCCGGGCGCGCGTTGCGACTATCTCGCCTGCTACGACATGAATCATTCGCGGGTTGACCGCCGCGCGGCGTTCCTCAAGACAGTCGAAGCGCGGTTCTCGGCCTGGTGAGCCCGCGCCCCCGGCCGTTCAATCCGGGTTTTCCTCGCCTTCGATCGCGCGGCGATGCTTGGTGAGCTCGGCGGCGGCGAAATCCATGAAGGCGCGCACCCTGGGCGAGCGGCGAAGATCGGCGTGAGTCAGCATCCATAGACCCAGGTCGAGCTCCGGCAAGAGATAGCCGACCCGCGAAAGCTCGGGTCTGTGATCGCCCAGGAAGCAGGGCAGCAGCGCCGCTCCAAAACCCTGAAGCGCGAGTTCGAGCAGGCAATGGGCCGAATTGGCCTTGGCGACCAGCCGTTCCGGAGCGACGTTGGCCTTGATCCACCGGCGGCCGGCTCCCGTTCCCTGGCTGTCGCTCAATCCGATGAACGGCGTGGGATCGATCGGCGCCGCGCCGGGTTCCGCGATCGGGTCGCGCAGGCGATAGACGCACCATCGCCCAGTGCAGATTCTCCGTCCGACCAGCGTCTCCGGGGGGTCGTTGGTCAGGCGAATCGCGATGTCCGCGTCGCGCCGGGAAAGATCCAGCGATTGGTCGGACAGAATGAGATCGACCACGATGCCCGGATTCTGGGCCTGGAACTCAGCGATGATCGCCGGCATGAAATGCTGGCCGATCGCCTGCGGGGTGGTGACGGTGAGGTCGCCGGTCGGCTTGACGTCGCGGCCCGCGACCCGGCGCTCGAATTCGAGCACCGACTCGGCCATCGTGCCTGCGAGCGCGATCATCTCCTGGCCGGCCGCCGTCGGTTCGTAGCCGGCGCGGGAGCGGTCGAAGAGACGGGCCCCGACCGCGGACTCGACCGCCGCCAGCCGCCGGAACACCGTCGAGTGATTGACGCCGAGACGCTCGGCCGCCCCAACCAGCGAACGGGCTTCCGCGATCGACTTGACCAGTCGAAATTCGTCCCAGCTCAGTCCTGCGCTCATGGCTCCAACGATCGGTCGCCGCTGGTCCGCCGCCGCCACGCCGGAAGGCCGGACCGGGGGCTTCTTACCATTCCCGAAGCTCGCGTGGGATATCCCATCATCGGGGCGCGGCCCCGCGGCGGAGCCGATCGTTGATCGCCGCCCCGAGCCCGTGGGCGGGGACCGGCGCGACCGCGATCCGCTTGGCGCCTGAAGCGTCGAGCGCGCGCAGGTAGGCGAACAGGTGCGAGGCCGCCTCGACGAGGTCGCCTGAGGGCGACAGATCGAGCCGCGCGATCGGCCTCCCCGCTTTCAGCGCGCCGCCGAAATCGAGCGCGGCTTCGTCCGCCCGGACGCTTGCCGCGCCGAGCCGAAGCGCAGCCCGGGGCGCATAGTGCGACGCCAGTTGACCGGGCGCGTTCGGCTGCGTTCGCGCCTCGCTCGCTGCAGCGACAGGGAACCCAAGCGCCTCCTCGATCGTCTCGCGCGCGATCGCGCCCGGACGCAGCAATTGCGGGGCGCCGCCGAGACAGGCGACGATCGTCGACTCGAGCCCATGGCGGCACGGCCCCCCGTCGAGGATGAGATCGATCCGGCCGTCGAGCTCCGCGGCGACATGAGCGGCGCCGGTCGGGCTCACCCGGCCCGACCGATTGGCGGAAGGCGCCGCGAGCGGCGCGCCCGCCGCCTCGATCAGCGCCCGCGCGATGGCATGCGACGGCGAGCGGATCGCCACGCTGTCGAGGCCGGCGCGCGCGAGCAGGCTGATCCGTGAGGCCGGCGCGACGGGCAGGACCAGAGTGAGAGGCCCGGGCCAGAAGGCGCGAGCCAGCGTCTCGGCCTCGCTTCCGAACAGGCCATGCTCCCGCGCCGCCTCGATGTCGAGGACATGGGCGATGAGGGGATTGATCGCGGGTCGCTCCTTGGCCGCGTAGATCGCCGCTACCGCGGCGTCCGAGGTCGCGTCGGCGGCGAGGCCGTAAACGGTTTCGGTCGGCATGGCGACAAGGCCGCCCGCGCGCAAGACCTGGCCCGCGGCGGCGATCGTCTCCGGGCTTGCTTTCTCGATCCGTGTCATCCTGAGGCCGAGCGCCATGTCTTCCCTTGTCCGCGTTGCGCGCAAACTCGACTGTCCATAAGCTCATTTGCGGCTGGCGCAGCAACGTCGTCCGGCGGAGGCGCCCGCGACAGGGAAGAGCCATGCCTTATCGTTCGCCGGCCGCCGACATCCTCTTTTCGCTCAGCGCGGTCGCCGGCTTCAAGGGGATGATCGGTCAGGGGCTCATGGGCGACCTCGATTGGGACGCGGTCACGTCCATCGTCGAGGAAGCCGGCCGTTTCGCGACCGAGGAGATCGCGCCCTTGAACCGCGCCGGCGACCTTGCCGGGGCGCGTTTCGAGAACGGCGTGGTTAGGACGGCGGACGGCTTCGCCGGCGTCTACAAGCGCTGGGCGGAGGCGGGCTGGAACGGCGTCTCGGCGCCGGCCGAGTTCGGCGGCATGGGGCTTCCCCATCTTGTCAATGTGGCCTGCACCGAGATCTGGAACGGCGCCTCGATGGCCTTCGCCCTCTGCCCGCTGCTCACCGAGGGCGCGATCGGCGCGCTCAAGGCGCATGGCTCGCGCGAGCTCGTCGACATCTATCTCGCCCCCATGATCGCGGGCAAATGGACCGGGACGATGAACCTGACCGAGCCCCAGGCGGGCTCCGACCTCAATGCGGTCAGAACCCGGGCGGAGCGGGCGCAGGACGGCTCCTATCGCCTGTTCGGCCAGAAGATCTTCATCACCTATGGCGAGCACGACATGGCCGAGAACATCGTCCATCTGGTTCTCGCCCGCCTGCCCGGCGCGCCGCCCGGCACGCGCGGCCTCTCGCTCTTCCTTAGCCCCAAATTCCTCGTCAACGCCGACCGCTCGCTCGGGCCCCGCAACGACCTGCGCTGCGCGGGGATCGAGCACAAGCTCGGCATTCACGCCTCGCCTACCTGCGTCATGGTCTATGGCGACAACGGCGGCGCCAGGGCCTGGATCATCGGCGAGGAGAATCGCGGCCTTGCCGCCATGTTCGTGATGATGAACGCGGCGCGCCTCGCGGTCGGGACGCAGGGGGTGGCGATCGCCGACCGCGCCTATCAGCAGGCCCTCGCTTACTCGCGCGAGCGCCGTCAGGGCCGCGGGCCCAAGGGCGAAGGCATGGCGCCGATCGTCGAGCATGCCGATGTCCAGCGCATGCTGATGACGATGAAGGCGAGCGTCCACGCCGCGCGCGGGATCTGCCATCTGACCGGCGCCGCGCTCGACCTCGCCGCCCACGCGGGCGCCGAGAGCGAACGCGCCGCCGCAGCCGATCGCGCAGCGCTGCTCACCCCCATCGCCAAGGCCTTCTCGACCGACATCGGCGACGAGGCGGCCTCGCTCGGCGTCCAGGTCCACGGCGGCATGGGCTATGTCGAGGAGACCGGCGCCGCCCAGCACATGCGCGATTCCCGGATCGCGGCGATCTACGAGGGCGCGAACGGCATCCATGCGATCGACCTTGTGCAACGCAAGCTGCCGCTCGCCGGCGGCGAGACGGTCAGGCGCGAGATCGCCTTCATCCGCGAGGTCGCGGGCGCGGTCCGCGAGCGGGGAAGCGCGCGCTTCGGCCTGACGGCGGACCGGCTCTCCGAAGCCGCCGGCGCACTCGAGGGAACCACGAGAGCGATGCTCGACTGGCTCCGGACGGATCAGAATTCCGCTCTTGCGGGCGCTTCGCTTTATCTGCGTCTGTTCGGGCTTGCGCTCGGCGGCGCGTGTCTCGCCAAGGCGGGGCTTGCGGCCGAGGCGCTTGCGGCCGAGGGCGACGAAAGCGAAATCGGGCGGGCCGGCCTCGCCCGCTTCTTCGCGGAGAAACTGGCGGTCGTTGCGCCGGGCCTCGCCCGCGCCATCGCCTCGGGCGGCGCGCCGCTCGAACCCTACGAAGCGATCATTGGGTCAAGCGCATGAGCGACATCGAGGGCGCTCCTTCGCGCCCGGCGGCGAGGGGCAGGCGCCCGCCGCCCTTGACCCAGGGCGACACTGCCAGCATAGCGAATGTGTCAGGGAGCAAGGCCGGCAAGTGGCGTATATCGAAGGCGTTGCTCTTGACCTCGATGGGGAGAGATGGCGATGCTGAAGGGTTTTAGAGACTTCCTGATGCGCGGCGATGTTATCGTCGTCGCGGTCGGCTTGTCCGCGGCGCTGGCGTTCAGCACTCTGGTCAAGGCGTTCACCGACGCCATCATCAACCCGCTGATCGCCGCGGCCCAAGGTCAGGTCAAGGGGCCTGGACTTGGCTGGCAGCTTGTCAAGGGCGGCGGCGATGGCACCTTTCTCAACATTGGCGCCTTCATTTCCGCCATCATCTACTTCATCATTTTTATGGCGGTCGTGTATTTCCTGATCGTTGCGCCCTACAAGTACATCATGGCTCGCACGGGCAAGACGGTGTTCGGCGCGCCGCCCCCGACCAAGACCTGCCCCCAGTGCCTCTCCGACGACCTGAATCCCGCCGCGACGAGGTGCAAATACTGCGGCGCGGAGATCGGCAAAGCCGCCGCCTGATCGCTCAAGCCACGCCAGGCGATCCCTGGGATGAGCGCATGAGCGACATCGAAATCGCCCGCGAAGGCGCGGTCTTGTCGGCGGCCTTCGCCAGGCCCCAGAAGAAGAACGCGATCACCGGGGCTATGTACGAAACGCTGACCGAGGCGTTCGAATCTGCCGAGCGCGACGCGCACGTTGGCGCGTTCGTGCTGAGCGGCAAGGGCGGCGTCTTCACCGCCGGCAACGACATCGGCGATTTTCTTGGCTTCGCCGCGCGAGGCTTGGGTGATTTTCCCGCCTGGCGGTTCGTGAGCAAGGTCGCCTCGTTCGAAAAGCCGCTGGTCGCGGCGGTCGACGGGCTGGCGATCGGCGTCGGAACCACCCTTCTTTTCCATTGCGATCTCGTCTACGCGACGCGTGAAGCGCGCTTTCAGATGCCCTTCGTCGATCTCGGCCTCGTGCCCGAGGCCGGCGCCTCGCTCCTCGCCCCGCAGCGCTTCGGCCGCGCCAAGGCCGCGGAATTTCTGCTGCTGGGCGAGCCCTTCGGCGCCGAGGAGGCGCTTCGCCTCGGCCTCGTCAACGCCGTTCTGCCTCAAGCCGAGCTTTTGGGGCACGCGCTGGCAAAAGCCGCCGCCCTCGCCGCCAAGCCCCGCGCCGCCCTCCTCGCGACGCGGCGCCTCCTGCGCGGCGACCCCGAAGCTCTGAAAGTGCGCATGGCCGAGGAATCGCACGCTTTCGCCGCCGCGCTCAAGTCGCCGGAGGCGCGGGCCGCGTTCCAGGCCTTCCTGGTTGGCGGTAGGAAGTAGGGACAGACACGGCGGGCGTCTCGTCGCGCCGGGGCGCTGCGATCACGCCGGACAAAGCGCGGTCAGCCGGGAACCGTCGCCTGTCATGCCCGCGAAAAGCGGGCGGTGACATCGATCATGAGCGGCTATCTCGCGGCCGGTCAGGTCTTCGTCGGCGGAGCGAGCGGCAGGGTCGCGACGAATGAGGAGCCCTGGCCCACCCGGCTCGTGATGGTCAATCTGCCGCGATGGCGGGTGAGGATGTGCTTGACGATGGCAAGGCCGAGACCAGTGCCGTTCTTGGCCCGGCTCTGGATCGGGTCGACGCGGTAGAACCGCTCGGTCAGACGCGGCAGGTGCTCGGGCGCGATCCCGGGCCCGTGGTCGCGCACGCTGAGCGAGCCCTCCCTTTCCGTGCTCAAGACGGCGACGTCGACCACGCCTGGGGTCCCGGAATCGGCGCCGAGTCCATATTTGATCGCATTCTCGATCAGGTTCTCGGCCACCCGCAGGAGTTCGTCGCGGTCGCCGACGACCATCACCGGCTCTGGCGCGCTGAGATGAATTTCGACGCCGTAGTCGTCGGCCATCGGGCTCAGCGCGTCGACGACGCTCCTCACCGTCTGCGCTAGATCGACGATGGCCTCGGGCTTGAGGTGCTGCTTCTGCTCGATGCGCGAGAGGGACAGCAGGTCCTCGATCAGCCGGGCCATGCGCCGCCCCTGTTCGCCCATGATCGCCAGGAACCGGTCGCGCGCCTTCACGTCATCGTGCGCCGGGCCTTGCAGCGTCTCGATGAAGCCGAGCAGGGAAGCGAGCGGCGTGCGCAACTCATGAGAAGCGTTGGCGATGAAGTCGACGCGCAGCCGCTCGACGCGGCGGGCCTCGGTCTGATCGCGCAGGGTGATGAGCGTGGCCGCTGCCTGTCCCGCGGAGGTCATGAGCGGCGCGACGCTGACCTCGAACAGACGTTCGACCGGCACACGTTCGCTCCACTGCACCGTCTCGGCTTCGCCGCTCGCCATCACCCGGCGCTGCGCGTCATTGACGTCGGGCGCGCGCAGGCCGAGCACAAACGGATCGCCGACCCTCAAGCCCGGCAACAGGTCGAGCGCCAACTGGTTGGCCGCCGCCACGCGCTCGTCCCCACCGACAATCACCGCGGGCTCCGGCATCGCGCCGATCAGTTTGGTCGCAAACGGCGATCGCACGAGGTCGGCAAGTCTTTGCGCCTCAGGGCCTTTCATCGCCCGTCGCGCCAGTCGTCGGACGGGTGCGACATCGCTTCGCGCAGCGAACGCCAGCGGCGGACCGCCTCGGCGCCGCCCAGGAGCGCCATCGCCGCGATGAAGGGGACGACGTAATAGACGCCGCGAAAGATGAGGAGCGAGGCGAGGACGGCGTTCTCAGAGCCGCCGACGCCCTGGAGGATCGTCGCCTCGAACACGCCAAGGCCGCCAGGGGCGTGACTGGCGATTCCCAGCATCGAGGCGAACGAGTAAAGCGTTGCGAAAGTGGGGAACCCCAACCGGTCGTCGCGCGGAAGCAGGACATAGAGCGCGGCCGCCGCCGAGCAGATGTCAACGACGCCGAGCGCCATCTGCCCCAGCGTCAGCAAGAGGCCCGGAAACCGGAATCCGCCGAGAACGGCCGCCTCGCGCCGGTGGGCGCCGCCGACCCAGGCGAGATAGACAATCAACGCGCCGATGACGCCCAGGCCGATCAGGCGATTGGCGAGCGGATGGAAGTGATCGATATAAGCGATCGGCTCGGAGGCCGAGAGGAAGCCTGCGCCGACGACCAGTCCCATGCCGAGCCAGAACGTGATCCCGGCCACTATGGTGAGACTCGCGACCTTGCCCGCGGAGAGCCCGGCCGGCCCATAGATCCAATAGCGGACCGCGGCCCCGGTCACCAGCGGAAAGCCGAGCGTGAACGAAAACGCATAGCTGGTGAAGGACGCCAGCGCCGTCAGCCGGTACGGCGCCTTGATCTTGAGATGCCGAAGCGCCAGTCCGTCATAACCGGTGAGCGCAAGATAGCTCAACGCAGCGAAGGCGAAGGCGAGCATGACCTGATCGCCGCCGGTCCCGGCGATCGCGGCCTTGAACTTGGCCGGATCGACGCGGATAAGCGTTCGCACGAAGATCGCGAGCGAAACCGTAACGATGACGGCGCTCGCCGCCACGCCGAGCCGCCGAAGCTGAGCGCGGCGGCGCTTGACGACCCCGATCAGGCGCGCGGCGAATGTCGGCGGCGGCGACGGCGGCGGCTCTTCGATCGGCGCCCAGTTCGAAGCCGGGCGTCGTTTCTGGGCCTGCGCCATA
Organism: Roseiarcus sp.; assembly: GCA_035308265.1. GTDB lineage: Bacteria > Pseudomonadota > Alphaproteobacteria > Rhizobiales > Beijerinckiaceae > Roseiarcus. Next base: position 1,612 of record DATGHB010000120.1, on the reverse strand, counting down.
CGTTCTTCCTGTTGACGCCGCCGCTATAGGGCGATGCGGCTTCCCGTGCAAGCGAGGGTCGCACCGGCGTCAAGCAACGGGAACCCGTTGTTTTGTCTTCCAGGACCGGAAGGCCGCGTCCGCGAGCATGAGCGCTTTGAGACCGTCCTCGCCGTCCGGACGAGGCTTGTTTCCCGCCTTGACGGCGCCAATGAAAGCGTCGAGCTCGTTGCGATAGGCGGCCTCATAGCGCTCGAGAAAGAAGTTGAGCGCCTTGTCGCTGGTGAAGCCGTGCGCGCCGGCGAATTCAACCGTCGTCTCGCGCACGTTCGAGGCGACGACCATCCCCTGTACGCCATGCGCCTCGAGCCGCTGGTCATAGCCATAAGTCGCGCGCCGGGAGTTGGAGATCTGCACGACCTTGCCGGACGCCGTCTCCATGATGACGACGGCGGTGTCAATGTCGCCAGCCTCTCCGATCTCCCTGTCGACCAGCGCCGAACCCATGGCGCTCACCGAAACTGGCTCCTCGCCGAGAACGAATCGCGCGAGGTCGAAGTCATGGATCATCATGTCTCGGAAGAGGCCGCCAGAGCGGGCGATATAGGAAAGGGGCGGCGGAGACGGATCGCGCGAGGTGATCGAGACGATCTCGAGTGCGCCGATCGCTCCCTCGGCGACCCGCTGGCGCAAGGCGGAGAAATTGGGGTCGAAGCGGCGATTGAAGCCGACCATCAGTCGAGCGCCCGTCTCTCTGACGACGTCGAGACAGGCGCGCACGCGGCCAACGTCGAGGTCGATCGGCTTCTCGCAGAAGATCGCTTTCCTGGCGCGAGCAGCGCGCTCGATGAGATCGGCGTGGGTGTCGGTCGGCGAGCAGATGGCGACCGCGTCGACGTCCCTGGCGGCCAGGATCGCCTCGATGTCGGCGACCTTACCGCCGGTCGATTTGGCCAGAGCGGCCGCCGCCGCCGGGTCGGCGTCCGCGATGTAGGCGACCTCGCTGTCGCGGCGCGCCGCGACATTGCCGCCATGGATCTTGCCGATCCGACCTGCGCCTATGATACCGAATCGCATGTGCTCCTCCTTGAGGCGCCGGCCGGCCCATCGCGCCCGTCGAAAAAGAATATACGTTCCATATTGACTTGGGAATGGAATTTTTGTTTCATTCCTTGCGGCGGCGCGGAGCGCCGGGCGACGACGCCCCGCCCGAGCGGCGCGCGAGCCTTCAGGAGAAAATGCCCATGGCTGCCAAACCCGAGCCCAAGGCTCCTGAGGCGCCGCGCGCGCCCTATCGAGGACCGGCCAATCTTGGCGGCAAGATCGCGGTCGTGACCGGCGGCACGCAAGGGTTGGGCGAGGCGATCGCGCGGCTGTTCGCCGAGCGGGGCGCGGCCGGACTGGTGATTTGCGGGCGCAACAAGAGCCGAGGCGAGCGTATCGCCAAAGAGATTTCCGCAGCGGGCTGTCCGACGGTCTTCGTGCGCGCGGATCTCACCAGTGTCGCCGACTGTCGCAACGTGGTGGCGAAGGCGGACGAGCGGTTCGGCCGCGTCGACGCGCTGGTCAACGCCGCCGCGCTAACCGATCGCGGCAATATCTTCGACACCACCGAGGAGCGCTACAACGAGAT
>DATGHB010000119.1:0-2100 GCA_035308265.1 Roseiarcus sp. | reverse complement strand
CGCTGACCCTGAACCGGCCCGAGCGCCTCAACGCGCTCAACGCCGCCCTCACCCAGGCGCTGTCGGCGGCGGTTGAGCGCGCGGCGGCGGACCCCGGCTGTCGCGCGGTTCTGATCACCGGCGCGGGCCGAGGCTTCTGCGCCGGCGCGGACCTCGTGGACCGGGCGGTTAAGCCCGGCGCGCCCCGGCCCGATCTCGGCCAGTCGCTGGACAAGGGTCTCAATCCGATCATTCGCGCGCTGCGCGGTCTGCCGAAGCCGGTGGTGTGCGCGGTCAACGGCGCGGCGGCGGGGGCCGGGGCCAATCTCGCGCTCGCCTGCGACATCGTGCTGGCGGCGAAATCGGCTCAGTTCCTGCAGGCGTTCGTCCGCGTCGGCCTCATTCCCGACGCTGGCGGCACTTTTCACCTGCCGCGGCTCGTGGGCGACGCGCGCGCCCGGGCGCTGATGATGCTGGGCGATCCCATCGGGGCGGAAGCGGCAGAGGCTTCAGGCATGATCTGGCGGGCGGTCGACGATGAGGACCTGATGGGGGAGGCGCACATTGTCGCCGAGCGCCTCGCGGCCGGCGCGACCCACGCGCTCGGCCTCCTCAAGCGCGCGCTTGCCGCTTCGCCGGGCGCCAGTCTCGACGCCCAGCTCGACCTCGAGCGCGATCTGCAGCGCGAGGCCGGATTCGGCGACGAGTTCATGGAGGGCGTGCGCGCCTTTCTGGACAAGCGGCCGCCGGATTTCCAGCGGAAGCCGGGCGCGTAAAGACGGCCGCAGACGAGCCGCGGCCGGTTCTACCAGGCGCTACGAAGCCGCCGTCAGTTCGAGCCGGTGTCCGGCGCCGGCTGCGACTCGGCGGTCTGCGGCGTGTCCGGCGTCGACTGCTGCGACTGGGCCATCGGCTGCTCATTCTGCGCCGATGTCGCATGGAAATCGCAGGCCAGCGCGGGAGCGACCAGCGCCGCCGCGAATCCTAACCCCAACGCCAGTTTCAAGACCTTCGTCATCGGTCCCTCCACCCTTCGCCCGCCAGATCGAAGCAGTGTAGCACCGTCCCGGCGCGGCGCAAGGGGCGATCCGAAGCGTGTCGGCAGCACACGATCTGCGGTAGCGTTCGGGGATTCGGTGCGGATTCCGGTGGGGAAATTCTAGGCGGAAATTCCAGTGGAAATTCCAGTGACATTTTACTCAATGTAAAATTGGCGCGAACAGAAGTTACGACATTTAGTAAAGTGTCACTGTATTGCATAGTAAAGTGTCACTGTATTGCACTGTATTGTTGTGGTCGCGAATGGCGCCGCAAGCGGTTGAAAAGCCTCGATTCGGACTCAGAAAGGGTTGGGCCTCGGCGGCGGCCAACCCCCAGGATCTGGCGCTCCCCAAAAAGGAAGCCCTCCGCGCGCCTCTATTGGCAGAGCGCGCGGGCGTTCGCCGTCCATCGCCCGAAGCCGCTCGCGATCATGTTGCGGATGACCGAGCAGACATAGGTCCTCTCCGCCGCCGGATTGCCGGGCCCGGCGTTGTAGCGGGCGACGGCGAGCGTCCACGAACCTTCCTGGGCCTTCAGCGCCTTCAGGAAGTTCGCGGCATATTCGACGTTGCGGACCGGATCGAACATATCGCTCAAGGAGCGGAACTCGGCGCCGTGGAACCGCTGGTTGATCTGCATGCAGCCGATGTCGATGAACTTCGCCCCGCGCGCCTTGGCCGCGGCGAATCGCGCCATCGCCTGCGCGAGGGTGGCGGAATGCACCGCCTGCCCGTCGACATTCATGTCATAGGGGCTGAGCTCGCCCCTGTGGCCCGTCTCGGTCAGGCCAACCGAATAGAGCACATTGAGCGGAACGCCGTGCAGCGCCGCGGCGCGCGTCATTTCCCGCTCGCAGGCGAGCGGCCCTTCAGCCCGCGCGGCGCCGCTAAAAGCTGCGATCGCGATGAGCGCCGCGCCGAGACAGCGCATCGTTCCCGCCGCGCTCGCCCGCGCCCTGCGCCGATCGCCATGCCTCTCCGGCCGAGCCGTCGTCGGCGGAGGCCGCGTTTCCATTCGTTCCATCGGCCCTGACGCCCGTCTGCTTGATGATGAGCGAGTCGAGCGGCTGCCCGATCGCCG
>DATGHB010000118.1:0-20386 GCA_035308265.1 Roseiarcus sp. | reverse complement strand
GCGCCCTGCATTGGGATGGCGCCCACCGCGGCTCGTCGCCTCATGGGTGCGGTCGATCCGTTTGTTGGGTTTTCTTGGGACCTCGCCGTTTTGCCGCGAGGACCCCCGCTGATGAGCCTTGGATTGTCTTGGATTTCCTTGGATTCTCTGGTCCGAATCGAGACTTTTCAATGGGTTATGCGGATTTTTGCGGGAAGAAATTTTTCTCGCGCTTTCCGGTGGCGCGGAGCGGAGCCGAGCGGGAGGGCCAAGTCTCCGGCGTTACGCGGAAGCGCAGGACTGCACATGGGGAAAGCTTAGCCGCGTTTCCGATTTCCCGCAAGAGTTTGTCGGTCCTTAGACCTGTCCGTCACGCCAGCGCGATGCGCGGGCTTGGCCCCGCGGCGCGGACGCGCTCGTCGGCTGCGGCCTCGAACGGCTTGAAATTGTCGCGGAACATCTTGACCAGGCGGCCGGCCGCCTCGGCGAATTCGCCCTTCTTGCGCCAGGTCTTGACCGGATCGAGGATGTGAGGCTCGACGCCCGGAACCTGCGCGGGCACAGCGAGACCGAAATACCGGTCGGTGCGGAACTCCGCCCGATGCAGGGAGCCGTCGAGCGCGGCGGCCACCAGCCGGCGCGTCACCCTGATCGGCATCCGCCGTCCCTCGCCGAACTTGCCGCCGGTCCATCCGGTGTTGACCAGCCAGCAATCGGCATGATGCCGCGCGACCAATTCGCCCAGGAGATTGCCGTAAACCGTCGGATGCAGCGGCAGGAACGGCGCGCCGAAACAGGTTGAAAACGTCGCCTGCGGTTCTGTCACGCCTTTCTCGGTTCCCGCCACCTTGGCGGTGTAGCCTGAGAGGAAGTGATACATCGCCTGCGCCGCGTCGAGCTTGGCGATCGGCGGCAGCACCCCGAACGCGTCGCAGGTCAGCATGATGATGTTCCTGGGATGACCTGCGCGGCCTGTGGCTGAGGCGTTGGCGATGAAATCGAGGGGATAGGCTATGCGGGTGTTTTCGGTCCTGGATTCGTCGTCGAAATCGGGCGCGCGCGAGTCGGGATCGAGCGTCACGTTCTCCATCACCGTGCCGAACCGTTCGGTGGTCGAATAAATCTCGGGCTCGGCCTCGCGCGACAGCCTGATCGCCTTGGCGTAGCAGCCGCCCTCGAAATTGAAGATTCCGTTGCGGCCCCACCCGTGCTCGTCGTCGCCGATGAGGGTGCGGCGCGGATCGGCGGAGAGCGTTGTCTTGCCGGTGCCGGAGAGGCCGAAGAAGAGCGCCGTGTCGCCGTCCTTGCCGGTGTTGGCCGAGCAATGCATGGCCATGACCTGTTTCTGCGGCAGCAGGTAATTGAGGACGGTGAACGCCGCCTTCTTCATCTCGCCGGCGTAGCTCGTGCCGCCAATGAGCACGATCTTCCGCGTCAGGTCGCAGGCGATGACAGTCTCCGAGCGCACGCCGTGACGGCTGGGATCGGCGCGGAAGGAAGGCATGTCCACGATCGTCAGACCGGGGACGAAGGCGGCGAGATCCTCGGCCGGCGGACGGATCAGGAGGTTGCGGATGAACAGCGAATGCCAGGCGTATTCCGTGAAGACCCGCGTGCGCAGGCGCGAGGCCGTGTCGGCCCCGGCGTAGAGATCCTGCGCGAACAGCGTCGCGCCCCTGGCGTGGGCGATGAAGTCGGCGAGAAGCGCGTCGAAATGCTCGGCCGTCATCGCCCTGTTGTTGTCCCACCAGACAACCGCATCGGTCGAGGCGTCGCGCACCACGAACTTGTCGCTGGCGCTGCGTCCGGTATGGGCGCCGGTGTCGGCGACGAGAGGCCCGCAGGCGGCGATCCGCGCTTCGTTGCGTTGCAGCGACTGCTCGTAGAGGCGGGGCGCGCCGAAATTCCAGTTGATCGCGGCGAGATCGCGGAACCCGAACCGGTCGGCGCCGAAGTCGGGGTTGCGCGTTCCGTACTCGATCATCCGGCACATCCTCCGAAAAGCGCGCCGAAAGGCGATTGTGGGCAAATCCAAGCAAAAGTCGCCCCACCCGGTCAATCCCGTCCCGGGAACCCGCGAACCGGTGGGGGAGAGCCGGCGTCGGGTCATCGCGCTCCGTTGAGCCCGGGGCGAAGCGTGCGCTTCGCCGGGTAGCTTCACTCATTGCGATTTCTGTCCAATGCGGCTTGATTGAGATGACTTCGGCGAAAGTCATCAGCGCCGAGGCTTCTTGGCTTTCCCCAGCTGGGAGAGGCCGGCCGAGAAGCAATTCCTTACAGTAATCGCGGCCAATCTTCGCAGGACGTTACGCTAATTAATCCGGCGTTAACCAGTTTAAGTAAAAGATTTCCAATAAATTCCAACGGCGGGGCGTGAAAGCAAGCCGCGTTCCACCAGCCGGCGGCCGCGTCCAGCCACCCTCTCTTTGCGTGACGGCGCCGGTTCGAACTTCATTCGTTTTGGGGGCGAGAATGAAAATTGGAACTCTTGATTTAGCGGACGCTGGAGACCGGATTCATGCACGGGAAGCGGCCTCGGCTGTGGATGGAAGCCGCGTAGTTGAGCGCCGTGCCCGCAAGTTTCGAACGACCGGCCCAGGCGCTTTGCTGCTGGCGATCGTCCCCGCCCTGGCCGGCTGCGCATCCCACCAAATTGGCCCGAACCGCCCGGTTTCCATCGACGCCGATGTCGCAATGGTGTCTTCCATCGCCTACCCGCAAGATCTGGCGGCTTTCGCAGCCGGATGGCCCGACAAAGGCGTCGCGCGAAATGAAATGCTGACCGCCAGAATGTACGTCGCTGACATGGAGTATCAGGTCTACGAGGCCAATCTCACCAAGGAAATCCAGGACGAGGGTATTCTCGGCACCGCGACGATCCTCGGCCTGACCACCGCCTCGACCCTGGTCGGTCCCGCTCCGACGAAGACGATCCTGTCCGGTCTTGCGACTGGAGTGACCGGTCTCGACAAGGCGTACAATGAGAAAGAGCTCCTCAGCAACGCGATGCAGGCCCTGCAGACCCAGATGAGGGCGGACAGGAAAGCCGAAGCAGCCCAAATCTATGCGAGGATGTACAGGGACGCAGGCGGCAACGTGAAGAAGCCGACGCCGATTGGCGAGTATACGTGGGCGATGGCCCTGTCCGACGCCGAGGCGTACTACCAGGCGGGCACCCTTTCCTCGGCGCTGATCGGCCTCTCCAGGACGGTCGCCAACAAGGAAACGAACGCCAGTCTCGCAAAGGCCGAGGCCGGACCCAATCCTGCGGCGGTTACGGCGGCCGCCGAGACCGCAGCTCCGATCGTTGCCGCTCCGATGCCCGCGGTCACCATTCCGCCCTCGCGGAAGGTGTTTGTCGCGCCGGTCAGGTCGGCGCAGGAGCGCGCGCCTGCGCCGCCAAAGGCAACCGTGCTCAATCCGGCTGGCCTTGGCTCGTTCGAAAAGACCCGACTTCCGAGGGAGGAAATCCGGGACTACCAGAGCGCTTTATGCCTCCCCCAGGATGGAAGCGTTGCATCGCTCAGGAAGGGAGCGGTCGATTTCTTCCGCAGGAAGGATGTCGACGACCCGCAGCGGGCCGACCTGATCGAACAGCGAGGATTGTTACAGGGGGACATGGATGAGCTCAGCAAGCTTTCGGTCAATTTGCACTGCGGGCAAAATTAAATCGTTGTGGAAGAGTCGGACACGCGCTGAATTGGGAGGAAGTCATGGCGGTTATGCTCTCGGCCAGAAATTTGCGCGACACCCCGGACGGGGAGCCGACGACAGTGACCGTGCCGGAAGGAAAAAAAGTCGATATTGTCGACAGCTCAAACCCTTCCTTTCTTCGGATCAAATTTACTGACGGCGGCCAGGAGATCGTTGGCTGGGTCCCCGCTTTGGCGGTGAAACGGGACGCGGACGCGATTGGCGGCCCGCTCAACAAGCTGGGATTTGCGGAGGCCTGTGTCCGGAAGGCCGTCAGCTGGGGCGCGAGCGCGCATTATCTCATGGCGATCGCCGAGATGCGGACCCATATCACCGACGGCCCAAACGCAAATGGCGTCGACATTGGCCCCTATGCGCTATCCCCGTTCGAATGGAAGTTTTATACAGCCCTCCCCGATTACGACCTCGGAATAAGCGCTGACGACATCGTCAACTGGCGTTCTCAAACCTCGGTCTTCGCCGTCATGACGCTGACGGCGCAAAACAATTTGACGACGCTGCTCGGCGGCCCGCCAACATTCTCGCAATTGTGCCTGGCTCAAATGATTGGCGCGAAAGCCGCGGCTGCGGCGGCGGCAAATCCGGCCCAGACAATCGGCGACCTGATTGGCGCGACCGCGCCCGACGCCTTCAAAAACGAAGGAATCGAAGCTGGCCGAATCCTGGATCGGTACCCAGGCCTGTTGAAGGACGCCGCCGCGAGCGTCGCGCTGCAACGCATTGACGCGGCGCTGCAGCAGGCGCTCGATGCGACCAGGCCGTTCATTGTCACCCTGGCTGGCGACCCGATTGAGACGCCGCCGTCGAGTTCGGGGCCGCCCCCCGGTCCGCTCGGCGATTCGAACTACGCCGCGGCGGCCGCCGCCCTCGGGCCCGGCGTTCAGGTGGCGATGATCCGCGCCTTCGCCGAAGTCGAGTCCGGCGGCAAGAGCGGCTTCGGCCCCTCGGGCCTGCCGATCATCGCCTATGAGGGTCACATCTTCAGACGATATACGAAGGGGGCTTTCGATCAATCGAATCCCCAATTGTCCTACCCCTACAGGAAGAAGGCAGGCCCCGAGTGGCAGGCCAACAACAAAAATCAGGAGACGGCGTGGAAGACGCTGAACGCCGCCATGGCGCTCGATCATGAGGCGGCGCTCCTGGCATGTTCGTGGGGAATGTTTCAGGTGATGGGGTTCAACTACAAGGCGTGCGGTTATCCCGATGTCGACGCGTTTGTCGCGAAAATGAAGGCGGGCCAGCAGGGTCAACTCGACGCTTTCGTGGGATTTTGCAAAGCCACCAATGGCCTGCCTCAGGCTTTGGCCGCCAGGAATTTTGTCCTTTGCGCCACGCTTTATAACGGCAAGGATTACGGCGACTACGACAAAAGAATAGAAAAGGCTTTCAGGAAATATGGCGGAACGTGATTAGATGAAATGGGTGCGCTTCCTGTGCGCCGGAGCGGTCTTCCTTGCTTTGGAAGCAGGCGCCCTTGGCGGCGCGGCGCGGTCGCAGGCCCAGTTGAAATCGGGAATCTACGAGGGTCTGACGCTTGCGGTCGATGCGCAAGGCGCGGTCACCGGTTCCTACCAGGACGAGGAGGGCGAAGGCGTCACGAAGAGCTGTTCGTTCTTCCTGGCCGGCCACGAAAAAGGCGGCGAAGCCGTTGTCGTGACCTGGAGCCTTGAGACCTTTCCCGGCTCGCTCAAAGCCGCGGACCACGGGGTTGTCCTGCAGATCGAGAACGGACGCGACCATCCCGGATGCGCCTCCGTCCTGCCGCCGCTGATCTCGGACGGCATGCTTCTCGACCTCGACTCGCCCGCGGATTGGACTTCATTGCGCCGCGTGATCGCGAAAAGAGCCTATCTTCTCAGAAAGCCGAACGACCGGAGAGGCGGGAGGGCCTATCTCGTCAACGGCGACATCGTCGGCGTGCTGGCCAGAAGCCGCGACTGGCTCGACGTCGAATACGCGAAAGAGGGGCGGCGGACGAGAGGGTGGCTGCGCGCGGCCGACACCGCGGCGATCCGACCGCCTTAATACCCGTCCTCATGGATCGGAACCGATCCATGAGAACGGCAAGCACGAACGCGCGCCCGCGCTGATGCGCGGAATCGCGGATCGCGACGAGCCGCGATCCGCGGGATTGCGTATAAGACGGCGCTCAAAGGCCGACCGCGCCGCCCCTCCGGCTCCCGTCCCCTACTTCTTCTGCCCCTTCACGTAGGCGATGTAGCCCTCGACGTCCTTCGCGGGCTCGGCATAGGCCTCGCCGAGCACCTTGGCGACCGCGCCCATGTAGGTCTTCGCCCAGGCAGGATAAGCGTAGTCGATGACCTTGAGGAACTCGAGGCTGCAGGCGAGGCGGATGTCGGCGATCGAGACGTGGTCGCCGCCGACGAAGGTCTTGCCGTCGAGGAAGAACTTGTGGAACGCCGAGAGCGTCTCGCCGACCGCCTCGGCCGCGGCCTTTTGCGCCTTCTCCTTCTCGGCCGGCGTGGCGTCGCTCGCGCCGACCTCGCCCGGATATTGCGGGAAGCCAAGCGCGCCATAGGTCGAGCGCACGATATAGGGATAGAGCGTGCCGACGATATAGAACATCGCGCTGTCCACCATCGCCCGCTTTTCCGGCTCGGGGGGATAGAACTTGTCGAGATGATGCTTGTTGCAGAGATACTGCATGATCGCGCAGCTCTCCCACATCACGCCCTTGGGCAGGCCGGGGGCCTCCATCATCGGGGTCAGATGGGCCGGGTTCCTGGCGAGAAACTCGTCGGTGCGAGTCTTGCCGTAGACGTCGTCCTCAGTGAAATCGAGCTTCGCCGCGCGGATGAACACGCGCGCGGTCATGTTGTTGACGCTCGGCTTGATGACATGCAGCTTGATGACCGACATGGGACGCTTCCTCCTATTTGCTTTGGATGAGCTCGGGCGCGTGGCTGCGCTGATAAGGATCCCTGGGCGAGCGGTCCGCGGATAGACTCCTGGTCGCCGACTTGACGAGGCTCTCGATCGCGTCGGCGATGTGGACTTCGTTGATCGCGCGGTCGCCGCGCTGAACCCGCAGATTGTGGGCGGCGAACAGCACGTCGGAGCGGGTGAAGCCTTCCGGCGCGTCGAACTTCCAGCACGAGAGCTCGATGAGCAGCCCCAGCGGATCCTCGAAGTAGATGGCCTCGAAGATCATCCGGTCGCGCACGCCGGTGTTGGGAATGCCCCGGGCGCCCAGCCGCTCGACCGCCTGCATGAACACGGCGCGCGAGACGTTGAACGCCATGTGATGAACGCAGCCGCTGTCCGTCGGGGTGCGGCGTTTGACGGGCTTGCGGTCCTCATTGGTGAACACGGTGATCAGGCGCCCGTCGCCGGGATCGAAATAGATGTGGCTCTCGCCGGCGTTGTCGAGATTGGGCTGCTCGAAGATGAACGGCATGCCGAGCACGCCCTCCCAGAAATCGATCGAGGTCTGCCGGTCGGCGCCGACCAGCGTGACGTGGTGCAGACCCTGGGTCTGAAGCTTCTGCATTGTTTGCTCCTCCTCAGACTTTCTCTACAAGCTTGGACTTGTAATCGCTGCGCGGGAGGCTGCCCGCCGGGGCGAGTTCGATCTCCGTCGTCACCAGCAGCTTATCACGCAGGCGCGCGCGGATCCGGTCAGCCAGACCCTCGACATCGGCGCCGGCCATGACCTCGACCTTAACCGGCAGCGGCGGCTCCTGCCGCACGCCCGAGACACGCGGGCGGATCATGATAACGCCGGCGACCGCGGGCGCAAATTCGTTGACGACCTCGCGCACGGCCGACGGAAAGACGTTGACGCCGCGCACGATCAGCATGTCGTCGGTGCGCCCGATGCAGCGCACCCGCGGGCTGGTGCGTCCGCAGGCGCATGGCCCCATGCTCAGGCGCACGTGATCGCGGGTGCGGAAGCGGAGCAGCGGCGCGGAACGATTGACGAGATGCGTGAGCACGAGCTCGCCCTCGGCGCCGTCGACGAGGGGTTTCACCGAGCCGGTTTGCGGGTCGATCAGCTCGAAATGCACGAAGCCCCGCCCGCTGAAATGCATGCCCCGTTTTTGCTCGCACTCGCCCCAGAGGGACACGGAAATGTCGCCGATGCCCATCGCCTCGGTGACGCTCGCGCCCCACGCGCGCTCGAGCCTCAAGCGCATCGCCGGCTCTCCGCCGCCCGGCTCGCCCGCCACCATCACTCGCTTCACGCTCGATTTGGCGAGGTCCTTGCCGCGCGCCGCGGCCCATTCGGCGAGATGGAGCGCGTAGGAGGGCGTCATCACGACGACGGTAGGCTTCAGAAGCTCGACCGCGGCGACGAGCCGCTCGGTGTTGGCCGATCCGATCGGAATATGGCTGAGGCCGAGCCGGTCGAAGGCGCCGAGCGCCGCGCCCGCGACGAAGGGGCCGGCGTTATAGGTCGAGACGATGCGCTCGCCTTGGCTGAGCCCCGAGGCGCCGTAAGAGCGCGCGGACGTGCGCTCCCAGACTTCGAGATCAGGGCGGGTGAGCGGAATATAGCTCGGCGTTCCGGTCGTGCCGCTGGTCGAATAGATTCGCACGATCTCTTCGCGCGAAGCGGTCCGATGCGCGCCGATCGGTTCGTCGGCGGAGCGCGAGCGCCTCAGCTCGTCCTTTTCGGTCAGCGGCACGCCTTCGATCGCCTCGAGCCCGCCGACCGCGCCATGGGTGGCGAAGCCGGCCCGCTCGAGCTTCTCGCGATAGAAGCGCGACCGCTCGAACAGATATTCGATCTGCTCGAGATAGAGGAGCGCGTCGGACCGCGCCTGATCCTCCCAGGGCGCCTGCTCGATCTCAGGCTCGACGATCATCAGGCGGCTCCGTCCGCGTCGGCGGTGTGACGGATCGCTTCCTCGGCCTTGGAGGCCATGAGAAAGCCAATCGGGCTCTCTGCCTCCTCGATGCAATGGGCGACGAGCCCGGCGGTGCGGGCCAGGATCGGCACGGCGCGAATGAGGCCGGGCGGAACCTCGACATCCCTGAGCGTCGCGGCGATAGTCATCGAGACGTTCATCGGCAGCGGCTTGCCCCAGGTCTGGACCGCCGCCTTGGCAAGCGCGAGCGCCGCCTCGACCGAGCGGCCGGCGACGCCGCGCTCGCGCGCGAGCGCGATCATGCGCTCGGCGCGCGGATCGACGGGCTTGTGCAGCGGATGGCCGAATCCGGGCAGCGGCTGACGCCGCTCGCGATATTCGCGCGCAACGTCGAGGGCGGCTATCTCCAGCCCCCCGCACGGCTCGACACGGCCGAGCACGTCCTCGATCACCTTTCGGCAAAGGTCGGCCGCGCCCAGGATGACCGTGCCGCAGCCGAGCACGCCGGCGGCGATGGCGCCCTGGAGCGCCGCGGGATCGGCGTCATAGGTCATGCGCGCCGCCTGGACCGAGGGCGTCAGCCCATGCTCGGCGAGCGCAACCAGGGCGAGATCGAGAAAGAAGCGCTGCTCACTGGTCGGCGCGCGGCCGGTCGCGAGCAGGAAAACATATTCGGTGAAGGACGCGCGCCCCATGAGGTCGGCGGCCAGATCGTGCCCGCGCACCACGATCCGGTCGCTCGACGCGGCGGCGATCGCGGTTCTCCCCGCCCCCGGCTTGCCGATCAGCATGGCGTTCCCTTCCGCCCTTTCGCTTCCCGCGGGCGGCGAATGGGTGTAGAATGATTGTAGGACAATATCAGAGGCGCCGCCTGTGTCAAACGCCGCGATGAGAAAGACGGAAAGGGCGCGCTCCCCGGCGCCGACGGTCCTGCCTGCGCATGGGGCGACCGTCGCCTTCATCGTCGAGCGGCTGCGCGAGGAAATTCTGGCTGGGCGCCTCGCGCCAGGATCGCGGCTCGTCGAGATCGACCTGACCGCCCGCTTCGCGGTCAGCCGCGGGCCGGTGCGGGAGGGCCTTAGGCGGCTCAGCGCCGACGGGCTGATCGAGCATCGGCCGCACCGCGGCGCGGTGGTGAGGCGCCTGACCGAGCGCGAGATCCGCGAACTGTTCTCGATCCGGATCGAAATGGAGGCTCTGGCCGCGCGGCTCGCCGCCGCAGCTGACGCGCCCGACAGGCGCTCGCGTTTCATCGCCTCGATCGAGCCGATCTATTCCGACGGCGCCCGCAACCCTTGCGACTATCTCAGGGAAAACGCCGCCTTCCACGACGCGGTGATGGCGCTCGCCGACAATCACGCGCTGCGCGATCTTGCGGCGCGGCTGCAACTTCCGCTCATCATGGCCCAGGTCGGCGACATTCTGACAGCGCCGGTGCTCGTGACCTCGGTTCGGGAGCATCGCATGGTCGCCGAGGCGATCCTCAAGCGCGATCCGACCGCTGCATCGGCGCGCATGCGCGCGCATCTCGGCCGGGCGGCGGCGGTCGCGCTGGAAGGACGAGCCGCCCGGGTCCCGGAGGAGATCTGGAACGGCGAACCGTCGCCGCGGGCTCGCGCGCGGCGCTCGCGCGGGTCCGCTTGACGCGCCTCACTTGAGGCCGTCGCGCGCTCGCCTCGACCGGACCGCGTCGCATGCGCGAACATCTCGAACGCGCCGCGGCGCTGGCGCTTAAGGGACACAGACGAGAAGAATAAGGCGCGAGGCTGCGAGCCGGCGACGGCCGCGCCTGCCGGTTCCCTTGCCTGCCGCGCATAACCAGCGCATGTTCGATGCCTGAGGCGGAATAACGGCGAGACCGACATGGCCGACGCCAGCGGGACGGCAAGGGGGCGCGCGCAACCGGACTTTCGCGCCTATTCGAGCGATGACCAGATCCCCAACGCGCGATTCTATTTCATCGAAAGCACTGCGCCTGACAACGTCGAGCAGAGAGTCGATCCAGGTGGAGCGAGCCCGAAAGGCCTGACCTCTGTCGACCCCGACAAGGCCGCGCGGGAAATCGCCGAGACCCTCACTCCGTCAGACGATCCGGAGGTCGACGCCAATCTTGTCATTCTGGTCCACGGCGTCAATACGCCGCGCGACCGCGCGCTCGAGTTCTACGGAAAGGCGCTTGCGGCGATCGAAGGCGACCGGGATGCGCTTTTCGACGACGCTGCCCGCAGAACGGTGTGGGTGGCGTATCGCTGGCCCTCGGAGGGGATCGGATCGGTGTTATCGAGCAGCGTCTCGGCGTTCCCGACGCTTCCGCTTGTCATTCTCGCGGTGTCGGCGTTGGCGATCGCGCTCGGCGTCTGGCTTGTGGCGGCGGCCTTCAAGTTCGCCGGGCTCATCGAGACGGAGCTTACCCGCCACCTCATGGCCCGCATCATTGTGGTCTGCGGCCTGGCGATGTTTGTTCTCGTCATCTTCGCGCTCCTGCGCGCCCTCACCTATTTCCGCGACGTTTATCGCGCAACCAACCACGGCGCGCCCGATCTTGTTGAGGTGATCCGTCAGATCGACCGAGAGGCCAGGCAGCGCCTGAGGGATCTCGGCCAAGCCGCGGGGCCTTCGCCCCGCCGGCGCATCGCGCTGTCGTTCGTCGGTCACAGCATGGGCGGGTTGATCGTCACCAACGCGATTCGGGTGTTGTCGGATGTCTTCAGCGAGGACGTCATTCGGACCTACCTGTCGGGAACGCTGAGGCCGGAAATAGCCGCAAGGGAACGGGAAGGAAAGGATGATGAGGTTCCCGACCGCTTGGGTCACGTCTTCGCTTTGAGGCGGTTCGTCCTCATCTCCCCGGACATCCCGGCGGAGGCTCTGCTCGCCGACCGCGCGAATTTCCTCGCCTCTTCGCTCCGGCGATTTCGCGAAGCCTACCTCTTCAGCAACGAAGGCGACGAAATCCTGCGGGCAAATTCCACTTCGTTGAACTATTTCACCTTCCCGACAAAGAGCCGAATCTACGGCTACCGGCTCGGCAACGCCGAAATTCTCGCCAGCGCTTTCGGCGCCGCGCCGCCGGGCGCGAATCCGCTCGACGTTGTTCGCGCGGGAACGAAACCGCTCTCGTTTCTCTCCGACAACACGACGCGCGGCCAAAAGCCGGCCTCGGTCGCGCGAGCGTTCACCTTTTTTGACTGCACGGACTACAAGGATGGCGAGCCGCCGAGGGCAATGCTGACCGAAGCCAAGAACTTCAAACGCAACGACCCCAAGGCCGGCATTCCCCTGTGGGAGCAGCTCAGGCTCGTCGCTCTGTACATCGTCGGCCGCGTCGATGTGCATGGCGGGTATTTCAACGGCCCAGTCGCGCAACGCCTGATCTATCGCCTGGCCTGCCTCGGATACGATCGAACCGTCCGCTCATACGGCGGGGAGGATGCGATGCTGACCGAGTGCGCCGATCATCAGATTCGCGTCCTGCTGTCTCACCGGCTGCGCACGACCCGAACGGCGCGCGAGCCGATGGACCTCTCAGACGGCCCAGCTGCGGGAGGCCGACATTCCTGAATGCGCGGTCGCAGCCGCCTCACGCCGCGTAGCGTTCGATGTCGACCGCGAGGCGCCGCGAGCCCCATTGGCCGGGCTTCTCGGCGAACACGCCCGCCATTTTCGTCCCGCAACTTGAGCACGCGCCGGAAGCGTCGAGCGCGTAAGCGGTGATCCTGTAGCCGTCGCGCGCGATCGCGCGCGCCCCGCAGGCCGGGCAGAGCGTCGCCTGGCGCGCCGGATCATGAACGTTGCCGACATAGACGTGGCGGAGCCCGTTGCGGATGGCGATGGCGCGCGCTCTTTGCAGGGTCAGGGCCGGCGTCGGCGGCGTCTCCAGCATGTGATAGTCGGGGTGGAAGGCGGTGAAATGCAAGGGAACTTCGCATCCAAGCTCGCACGCCACCCATTTCGTCTCCGCGTCGATCTCCTCCTCGGAATCGTTTTCACCGGGAATCAGCAGGGTGGTGATTTCCGTCCACACCTCCGTCTCGTGGACGAGGTATTTGAGCGTATCGAGCACCGGCTCGAGCGAGCCCGCGCAGCGCTTCGCATAGAAGCGCTCGGTAAAACCTTTCAGATCGACATTCGCCGCGTCCATTCCCGCGAACAGGCGCTTGCGAGGCTCGGCGCAAATGAAGCCGGCGGTGACGGCGACGTTCTTCACGCCCCGCGCGCGACAGGCGGCCGCTACATCGAGCGCGTATTCCATGAAGATGACGGGATCGTTGTAGGTGTAAGCGACGCTCGCGCATCCGAGCCCTGCGGCCGCGCGCGCGATCGTTTCGGGCGTCGCGCGCGCGCTTAGGCGCGCGACCTCGCGGCTCTTGGAAATGTCCCAGTTCTGGCAGAACGAGCAGGCGAGGTTGCAGCCCGCCGTCCCGAACGAGAGGACCGACGAGCCAGGCAAAAAGTGGTTGAGCGGCTTCTTCTCGATCGGATCGACGCAGAATCCGGTCGACCGGCCGTAAGCCGTCAGCTCCATGCCGTCGCCGTCCTCGCGCGCCCGGCGCACGAAGCACAAGCCCCGCTGCCCCGGACGCATCTTGCAAAAACGCGGGCACAAGCCGCACTCGATCCGCCCGTCCTCGAGCTTCGTCCAGTAGCCGACATCGATGCAATCGGCGTCCATCGTGCGCGCGCCCCGTGACCGCTTCCGCCCGGCCGCTTCTTAAGCGTGCAATATGTCGTGAGCGTGGGGCGGAATTGCAATGCGCCGCTCCGATCTCGGGGCGCCGGCGAGTATCCTTTTGCCGACCGATCTCGTATGCTCAGACACGGCTGGCGGGCCTTATGTTACTCGATCAAGGGAGGACACGATGGCTCACAAGGGTCGCTGCTTCTGCGGCGCGGTCGAGATCGAGGTCGAAGGCGCCCCTGAGGCGATGGGCTATTGCCATTGCCAGTCGTGCCGCTCCTGGTCGGGCGGCCCGGTCAACGCCTTCAGCCTCTGGAAGCCTGACGCCGTAAAGGTTACAAAAGGGCGCGATCAGATCGCCACATTCTCCAAAACGCCGATGAGCGAGCGGCAGTACTGCAAGATGTGCGGCGGTCACGTTATGGTCAATCATCCGCCGCTCCGAATGGTTGACGTGTTCTACGCCACGATCCCGACGCTCGACTTCAAGCCCGCGGTCCACGTCAATTATCAGGAATCGGTGCTGCCGATGAAGGACGGACTGGCGAAGCTCAAGGACTTTCCGAAAGAATTCGGCGGCTCGGGCGAGACGATGGCGGAGTAGCTCCCCGTCAGCGGCCGGCTGACAGTTTCATATGATGGTGGGCTCATGAGGAGTCACGCCGAGGCGGTCCACCCCGCGCAAGTCGCGGGGCTGTTTTATCCGGCCGATCCGGATGCGCTCAACGCCCTGATCGCGGATCGGCGCAGCCGGGCGCGCCATGACCCGCGCGTCGCGCCGAAGGTGGTCGTCGCGCCGCATGCCGGCCTCATCTATTCCGGCTCGGTCGCCGCGACCGCGTTCGGCCCGTGGGCGCGCCGACCCGAGCCGCCCCGCCGCATTGTCATCGCCGGACCGGCGCATCGCGCGGCGTTCCGGGGGATCGCGGTCCATCCGGCGGCGAGATGGATGACCCCGCTCGGCGAGGTTCCGGTCGCGCTCGACGCCCGCGCCAGGCTACTCGAAGCTCCCGGCGTTTTCGTCGACCCGCAGCCGTTCGAGGGCGAGCACTCGCTCGAAATGCACCTGATTGTGCTGCAGGCGATGCTGCCGGCGCCGTTCGAGATCGTGCCCCTTCTCGTCGGCGACGCCGATCCTCACGCCGTCGCCGAGGCCTTGAGGCGGGTTTGGGGCGGACCGGAGACGGCAGTCGCGGTCTCCTCCGACCTCACGCATTTTCTCGACCAGAGAAGCGCGCGGGCGATCGATTCCGATACTGGCCGGCGCATCGAGACGCTGGACGCGGCGGCGCTGGACGGGCGCCGCGCCTGCGGCTTCCTGGCCCTCAAGGCGGCGCTCGAAATCGCCGCCGAGCGCGACATGCGGGCGACCGGCCTGCATTTGGCGACCTCGGCGGACGCAGGCGCGGATTCCTCGCGAGTGGTCGGCTATGGCGCTTTCGCCCTCGAATATGCGGCCTCGGCGCGCCTCGCCGAGGCCGATCGCGAGCGCCTGCTTTCAGCCTCGATGGCCGCGCTTGACCTCACCGCGCGGAACGGGGGCGGGACGCCGGCGCCGACCCTCGGGGACGAAGGGTCGCCCGCCCTTTCCCCCTGGCGCGCGACCTTCGTCACCCTGACCGAGAACGGGCGGCTGCGCGGCTGCATCGGCACGCTCAGCCCCCATCGGCCGCTCATCGAGGATGCGCTCGCCAATACGGCGAAGGCGGGGTTCGCCGACCCGCGCTTTCCGCCGCTGAACGCATCCGATCTCGATGGGCTCCGCATCGACGTCTCGATCCTCTCCCACCCGCGGCCGATCATGGCTGCAAGCGAATCCGAACTCGCGGCCGCGCTCGAGCCCGACCGCGACGGCCTCATTCTCACCGCAGGCAAGCGTCGCGCGCTGTTCCTGCCGAGTGTCTGGCGCCAAATCCCGGACGCGCGCGCGTTCGTCAGCGCCCTCAAGGCGAAAGCCGGCCTTGACGCGAATCGCTGGCCGGAGAGGCTCGATGCGAGGCGATTCCGGGTCGAGTCGTTCGGCGCGCCGTGGCGGCGGGCCGAATCCAGGGAGAGTGCGCGACCGGGGCCAGCGGCGCCGGTTATGCACTGAACGCTCAAAAATGTTTGCGGCGCAACCCATTGAGGGGAAAACGTCTCCTGCCCTCAATAAAGCCCCAATGCCGGGGTAGCGTTTGGAACTTAAGAACAACGAGAACGTTTGATTCCGTGAACGGAACTGGGGGGCTCACGAAGCGCAGGAGCCTGTCATGTGCGACTACTCGTTGGAGATGTATGGATCGCGCCCGGCCCGTGAGGGCGAGATTTATGTGACGACGCGGTTCCCGAGCGGCTCGATCGGATTCGCCTCCGCTGGCGATCCACGAACCGCGGTTTGCATGCAGTGCGACACCAAGGTGATGCTGACGGACATTCCGCCTGCTTTGCAGACGGCGCTCCGGGTCAGCGCGGAAGCCGAGACGATCTTCGCCCAGCGCGAGGCCGGCCTCTATCGCGACGGTCTGAGGCTCGCGGACGGGCGTTTCGTCTCGCTGCAGGATCTGCAGCCGGGCATTCACGCCTACGTGCCGGCGCTGCTCGAGCGTGACGGACTGGGTCTGGCGAAGACTCCGGAAGCCGTCGACTAAAGGACTAAGGACCGGCGGATCGAATCCGCCGGTCTCACTGCCGCGGCCTGACGTCCGCCGATAATCGCGCGAGACGCAAGTCTGCGGGAGGCGTGCGCTTCAACCCTATCCGCCGATGCGGGAGAAGATGTCGCGCAGCGGCGCTCCGCCCCAGGCCGAAGTGACGAAATCATTGTGATCGACCGAGCCGGCGTCGACGAAGGCGACGACGCCGGGCGAGAGTTCTTGAGGCAGCCCGCTCACCGTCCTGACGCCGGCCGCATCGAGCGCCGCGCGCACCGCGTCGTTGCCCTCGCGCGAGGAGGTCGAATAGGCGCTGAGGAAAAACGCGTTGCGTCCCGGCCCCTCCGCCCAATTCACGAACTTGTCGCGCTCGCCATAGAGCGCGTCGAGCAGCACCACTCCGCGCACCCGCGACCCCTCGCCGCCGACGCTGAGCGAATAGGCGGCCGGCAGATAGCCGCCGCTATAGGCGACAATGACCACCGGCATCCGGCGGAAGGCCCCGCGCGCATTGGGATAGAGGTCGCCAAGCTTGGTCTGCGCTTCGCTCAGGAAAGCGGCGAAGCCGCCCGGCGACCAGAACCGGCCGGCGCTCGAATCGGGCGCGTCGACCGCGAGCTGCGGGGCGACCAGCACGGCGTTGAGGCCCGAATCGGCAAGCTGGCGCACGATCTGCTGGCGGGCGATGACATCGTGCGAGAGCGTCGCATTGTTGCCGTGGAAGAAGACGACGATGATTGCCGGCTTCGCCGGATTGAACGACTCGGGCGCGGCGAGCAGCACGCTGCGGTCGCTGTAGGTCTGGTCCTCCCAATGGATTCCCCCGCGCGGGCTCGAATGACCAAGCCGGCCGTTGTCGTCGACGTCGAGGAAGGGCCGCGGCTTGCCCGTCTCCTGGTCGTTCGGGATGAGGCCGCGATAGGGGAAGGCCGAGTTCTTGAACGAGGCGAGCTCGACGCTGGCGCCGTCGATCGTCTCGAGGCCCGCCCGCTGGGGCTGACCGGTTTGCACCGCCGGCCCCGCGCATCCGGCCATCAGGAGAGCCGCTCCCAGCCCCAGGCCCAGACCCCGCGTCCGGGCAAAAGAAAGACCCCGCATGGCCGATCCATAACAATCCGCGCGCCCCGCCAAAAGACCCTTTTCAAGGCCGGCTTACAAAATCGTGAACAGCGGCGACGCCGCGATCAGTCGACGGTTTGACGCCAGCCTGCCGCAGCGGGTTAAAGAGAAGGCCCCGCGCGCGGCGCCCGATTCCTCCGAGGTCCCCGATGTTCTCGTGCAAGCCAGCCGATGACGCCAGACCGATCCCGCATGCTGGCTGCGGCTGCTGCAATCCTCAAGTCCGCTCGATCGCGCGGCGGATCGACCGCGAGATCGGCCGGCGAGGCTTCATCGCGGGAGTTGGAGCGTCCCTGACCTCGCTTGGCTTCGCCCGCCCGGCGAAGGCGCAGCCGATCCCTCCCGTCGCGTTCTCCAATTTCCTGCTCTTCGACGGCAACTCCAGCGCGCTGAGGGGCGGACTTCGCCTTCTCGTCGAGGCCGGGCGGATCAAGGCGCTGGCGACGGGCGAGTTCTCGCCGCCGGACGGAGCGCGGACCATCGATTGCGGCGGCCGGACACTGATGCCGGGCCTGATCGACGCCCACTGGCACACGATCTTCGCCGGGCTGCCGATCCCGGCCCTCATGACCGCCGACATCGGCTACATCCTGCTCGCCGCGAGCGCGGAGGCCGAGCGGACGCTGATGCGCGGCTTCACCACCGTCCGCGATCTGGGCGGCCCGGCCTTCAGCCTGAAACAGGCGATCGACGAGGGCCTCGCCGTCGGCCCCCGCATCTACCCGTCAGGCGCGATGATCACCTCGAGCGGCGGCCATGGCGACCTTCGCCCCTTGTCCGATCTTCCGCGGGGCGGTTCTCCCAGCCAGACCGAGCGAACGGGCGCGGTCAGCATCGCCGACGGCGCCGACCAGATGCGTCTCAGGGTCCGCGAGCAGCTCATGCAAGGCGCCTCCCAGGTCAAGCTCACCGCCAGCGGCGGCGTGTCGTCGCCGCGGACCACGCTCGACATGGTGACATTGACCGAGGCCGAAATCAGCGCCGCGGTCGAGGCCGCGGCCGACCGTCAGGCTTACGTCACCGTCCACGCCTATCCGCGGGAAGCGATCGAGCGGGCGGTCGCGGTCGGCGTGCAATGCATCGAGCACGGTCACCTCATGGACGAAGCGACAGCGAAGCTCATCGCCGAAAAAGACGTCTGGCTCAGCACCCAGCCGTTCCTCAGCCAGGAGGACGCGGCGCCGCTCACCGGCCAGAGCCTGCGCAACGCGCTTCGGATGTTCGAGGGCACGAAGACCGTCTATCCGCTCGCCAGGGAACACAGGATCAAGACCGCGTTCGGCTCGGATCTCCTGTTCTCGCCGAGCCTGACCAAGCGGCAGGGGGTGATGCTCACCCACCTCCAGCGCTGGTACGACAACGCCGAGATTCTCAGGATGGCGACCGGCGTCAACGGCGAGCTGCTCGCGCTTTCGGGGCCCCGCAACCCCTATCCCGGCAAGCTTGGCGTCGTCGAGGAGGGAGCGCTCGCCGATCTCCTGGTCGTCGACGGCAATCCGCTCGACGACATCGCGCTTATGGCGAGGCCGGAGACCTCGCTCGTCATCATCATGAAGGACGGCAAGGTCTACAAGGACGCGCGGCCGGCGTAGGGCCTTGAGCCGTCAGATGCCCTGGGCTCCGTTGTCCGTCGGATGGGTATGGTGGCTCACCCGGTCGGCGATCGCCAGAATCAGGGTCGAAACAACGAAGGTCAGGTGAATGCCCGCGAGCCAATAGAGCTGGCGATCGGTTTCATGCTCGATGTTCATGAAGCCTTCGAGCAGCCTGATTCCGGAGATGGCGACGATCGAGGCCAACAATTTGAGCTTGAGCTCGCTGAAGTCGATTTCGGCGATCCAGTGCGGCCGCGCATCGCCCGCTCGCATCGCGACCGGGGCGACGAAATTGGTGTAGCCGGAGATGAAGACGATCACCACCAGCGAGGCGGTGAGCGTCAGATCGACGATCCCGAGCTCCGACAGGAGGACTTCCTCGTCGTTGAGCCCCGGAAGCTGCGACAGCAGCGCATAGAGGTGCAGGCCGCCTTTGACCAGGAGCGCGACCAGGCTGATGGCGAGCGCGAGATAGAGCGGCGCGAGAAGAAACCGGCTCGCGAACAGAAGCCGCTCGAACGCATTCCTGATCATCGATTCCTCAAGCCCCGCGCCGAGCGAAGGAGCCCGCGCCGCCCGGACGCGTCCATTGTGTTTGAACGCCGGAAGGCGCGCAAGGCGCCCGTGCCTTTCAGCCGCCGCGCAGCACCCGTCCGGCGACCGCGTCGAGCTTCTTGACGAGCGCGGGATCGCGTCCTGAAGGCTGGGTGATGATCGCGTAGTCGAGCGCGCGGTCCGATCCGATCGGACAGGGTTCGTGCTCAGGCGGAAATTCGCGCAGCGTCCGGGCGACGACCGCGGCGGCGCGGCTCGCGTTCTCGGCCATGACCTTGATCACGGCCGCGACATCGACCGCCCCATGCTCCTCGTGCCAGCAGTCATAGTCGGTGACCATGGCGATCGTCGCGTAGGAGATTTCCGCTTCGCGGGCGAGTTTCGCCTCGGTCGCGCCGGTCATGCCGATGACGTCGGCGCCGCGCGCCTGGTAGCCGATCGACTCGGCGAGCGAGGAGAACTGCGGGCCCTCCATGCAGACGTAGGTTCCGCCGTCGCGGCAGGCGATCCCCTCGGCCTCCGCGGCGGCGACGAGGCGGCGGCGCAGCAGCGGCGCGATCGGGTGCGCCATCGAGACATGCGCGACGCAGCCCGTCCCGAAGAAGCTGGTCTCGCGCCGGTAGGTGCGGTCCTCGAACTGGTCGATCATGACGAACGTGCCGGGATAGAGGTCGCGGTGGAACGAGCCGCAGGCCGAGAGCGCAATGAGGTCGGTGACGCCGGCGCGCTTGAGCGCGTCGATATTGGCGCGATAGTTGATGGTCGAGGGCGAGAAGCGATGGCCCCGGCCGTGGCGAGCCAGGAACACCGCCTGGGTATCCCCTATCCGCCCGAAGCGGAGCGAATCGGAAGGATCGCCCCAAGGGGTCGCGACCCGCTCCTCCCTGAGATCGGCAAGCCCGGGAAGATCGTAGACGCCCGACCCCCCGATGATTCCGACAATCGCTTTGGGCATATCTCGCCCCGCCCCATCGCAAGCGGCACTATTCATGGATCGGGCACGACGATCAATCGCCGCGCCCCTCACCCTCACCCTTACCCTCTCCCCACGAGTGGGAAGAGGGAAGCTCGCGGAAAGCCTGGCCTCTCGGCGCCATGATCACATCGCGTCTTCAGAGCCGCGCGGCGCGGGGAAAACGCTAGTGCGCGGACTCCCAGATCCGCCTTTTCACCGCGTAGAGCAGGCCTGCGAACACGATGAGGAAGATCATGACTCTGAGGCCGATTCTCTTTCGCTCGGCGAGATTCGGCTCAGCCGCCCAGGACAGAAAGGCCGCGACG
>DATGHB010000117.1:0-9182 GCA_035308265.1 Roseiarcus sp. | reverse complement strand
TCCTCGGCTTCGCGCTGGCGCTCCTGACGGCGGACAACACGCTGCTGAAGCGCCTCACCCGGACTATCGTTTTCCTGCCCGTGGTCATCGGCCTCTCGAGTTCGAGCCTGCTCTGGTTCTGGCTATTCGACGAGCAGGTCGGCCTTCTGAACAAGCTTCTGGTCGACCTGCGCGTCATCGCCCAGCCGATCGTCTGGTTCGCAAGCGCCGATCTCGCCTTTTGGGCAGTCGTCATCTCCATCACCTGGAAGGTTGTCGGTTTCGGCATGGTGCTGTTCATCGCCGCCATCCAGTCGATCGATCGGGAGATCCTGGAGGCGGCGGTGGTCGACGGCGCCGGGTATTGGCGGCGCGCCTTTTTCATCATCGTTCCCCTGAGTCGCCGCATCATTCTTCTGGCGACGCTGGTCAGCGCCATCGGCTCGATGCTGGCGTTCGATCAGTTCTACATCATGACCTCCGGCGGTCCCCGCGGGGAGACGTTCACCGCCGTCTACTGGATCTACCAGAACTCCTTCGTGTCGTTCAGGCTGGGCTACGGAGCGGCGCTGTCGATCGTGCTGACTCTCATCATTCTCGCCTTCTCAACCCTGCAAATCGGGCTCACGGCAAGGAGCGAGGCGAGATGACCGGCGCCGCGCTTGCGCCCGAGGCGCCCGCCCTGGCCGCCGCCCGCCGGCGCACGCCCGCGCCCGCGGCCTTTGCGGTCGCCGCGATCTCGATTGCCGTGA
The DNA here is from genome assembly GCA_035308265.1 of Roseiarcus sp. Lineage (GTDB taxonomy): Bacteria > Pseudomonadota > Alphaproteobacteria > Rhizobiales > Beijerinckiaceae > Roseiarcus. Next base: position 8,451 of record DATGHB010000117.1, on the reverse strand, counting down.
TCGCGGTCATGGCCTCGCCGATCGTTCTCTCCGGCCTGGCCTCGATCAAGACCGCGGCCGACGCGGCGGCGATCCCGCCCCAGTATCTGCCGCGCGCGCTGAGCTTCGAGAACTACGCCAAGGTCATCCGCTTTCAGGCTGGCCTTGCGACCTATGTCGGCAACTCGTCGCTGGTGGCGGCAATGACGATTGCGGCGTGCCTCGCGCTCGCCGCGCCGGCCGGCTACGGGCTCGCCCGCTTCGCCATGCGCGGCAGGGAGGTCGCCTTTCTCCTCCTTCTCGCGCCGATCATGATTCCCTATCAGGCGATCCTGACCCCGCTCTATCTCGACTTCGCCAAGGTCGGACTGGTCAACACCCGCTTTGGCCTCGCGATCGTGCATACGATTTTGCAGCTGCCGTTCTCGATCTATCTCATGCGCGCCAGTTTCGAAGCCATCCCGCGTGAGATCGAGGAGGCCGCGGTGATGGACGGATGCTCGACCTGGCGGCGCCTCACCCGCATCTTCCTGCCGCTCGCGGTCCCCGGCCTGGTGACGGTCGCGCTGTTCGCCTTCATCAATTCCTGGAACGAGTTTCTCGCCGCGCTCATCTTGATGAATCGGGACACGTCGTTCACCGTGCCGATCCTGCTGGTGAGCGTGAGGGCGGGGAAATTCGGCGCGGTCGACTGGGGGGCGCTGCAAGCGAGCGTCATCATCTCGATCATCCCCTGTCTCGCCGTCTACCTCGCCCTGCAGCGCTATTATATCTCCGGCTTGCTCTCGGGCGCGGTCAAATGAACGATCGTTCTTCCGGCCGCGCTCCGCTTGGCGACTTCGACGGCGTGTCGGGAGCCCGGACCATCCGCGACGTCGCGCGGCTCGCCGGCGTCTCGATCGGAACCGTGTCCAAAGCGCTCAACGCGAGCGGTCGGCTTAGCGCCGAAACGCGCGCCAGGGTTCTCAAGGTCGCCAAGGCGATCGACTACCGGCCGAACGATCTGGCGCAGAGCCTGCATCGGGCGCGCTCGATGACGGTCGGGATTCTTTCCAACGACAGTTTCGGAAGATTCGCGTTTCCGATCGTCGAGGCGCTCGAGCGCCGCCTGTTCGATCACGGCATTGCGGTATTCATGTGCAACGCGACCGACGATCCGGTGCGCGAGCGGCGCCACATCGATCAATTGCTCGGCAAGCGCGTGGACGGTCTGGTGGTTACCGCGCGGCGGGCCGACCGGCGCACGGCCGTCGAGCCGGCGGCGCGCGGCCTGCCGGTGGTCTACGTGTTTTCGCAGGTCGAGAACCCCGACGCCCTTTGTCTGCTGCCGGACGATGAGGGCGGCGCCAGACTTGCGGTCAGCCATCTCGCCGGTCTCGGCCGTAAGAGGATCGCGCATATCACCGGACCGGCACGGTTCGAGGCCGTTCGTCTGCGTGAAATGGGCTGGCGCAAGGCGCTGGCCGAGGCCGGGCTGAAAGCCGGCGATTGTCGCTCCGGCCGCTGGTCCGAGGCTTTTGGACGCGAGGCGGCGCAGGATCTCTTCTCGCGGCGCCGCGCCGCGCCGGACGCGCTTTTTTGCGGCAACGACCAAATCGCTCGCGGCGCGGTCGACGCCTTGCACGAGATGGGCCTCGCTGTGCCCGCTGACATCGCCGTGGTCGGCTTCGACAATTGGGACGTCATGGTCGAGGCGTCGCGGCCGCCGCTGACCAGCGTCGACATGAATCTCGACGCGCTCGGCCGCGAGGCCGGCGCTTCGCTGGTGGAGATGATGGCGGGCCGCGCGCTCAAGGGTGTGCGCCGATTGCCGTGCTCGCTGGTCATTCGCGATTCGTGCGGGGCCACGCCGTGCGGCGAGACGGGGGGACGATCATGAGCGGACGCGCCTATTCTTCAATTCCGTTCGCGGACGTCCGCATCACAAGCCCGTTCTGGCGCGAGCGGCTCGACGTCGTACTCGAGCGCACGATCCCGAGCCAGCACGCAAAACTCGAGGCCGTCGGCATCCTCGATTCGCTCAAATTGCCGAAGCCCGTTCCGCCGCTCACAATTCCCAGGAACAGTCACGGCTTTACCATGCAGGTGTTCTGGGACTCCGATGTCGGCAAGTGGATCGAGGCTGCTTCTTACGCGCTCGCCCATCGGCGCGATCCCGAGATCGAAGCGAAGATCGACGCCATTGTCGACGACCTTGAGCGCGCGCAATCGCCCGACGGCTATCTCAACTGCTGGTACAACGGACGTGAGCCCGAGAAGCGCTGGACAAACCTACGCGACAACCACGAGCTCTATAACGCCGGGCACCTGCTCGAAGGCGCGATCGCCTACTATCGCGCCACCGGACGGCGGAAGATGCTCGACATCATGGAGGGTTATGTCAATCACATCGCCAGCGTGTTCGGCCGGGGCCCGGGACAGAAGCGCGGCTATCCGGGCCATCAGGAGATCGAGCTTGCGCTGATCAAGCTCTACCGACTGACCGGCGATCGCCGCCGCCTCGAACTCGCCCGGTACTTCATCGACGAGCGCGGCGCTCAGCCACACTATTTCACCGAGGAGGCGCTGGGGCGCGGGGAGGATCCGGCGAGCTACTGGGCCGGAACCTATGAGTACAACCAGTCGCACATTCCCGTGCGCGAGCAGACCCGCATGGTCGGCCACGCGGTGCGCGCTATGTACATGGCCTCGGCGATGGCCGACCTTGCGCTTGAGCTTGGCGATGAGGGCTTGCGGCTGGCCTGCGAGGCTCTATGGCGCGACGTCACCTTAGCGCAGATGTACGTGACCGGCGGGCTTGGACCGAAGGAGACCAACGAGGGTTTCACCGAGCCTTACGATCTGCCCAACGAGACGGCCTACGCCGAGACCTGCGCCTCGGTGGCGCTCGTCTTCTGGGCCCATCGCATGCTTCATCTCGATCTCGACGGGGCTTACGCCGATGTGATGGAGCTCGCCCTCTTCAATGGGGCGCTGACCGGCCTTGCGCGCGACGGGACGCATTACTTCTATTCCAATCCGCTCGAGAGCCGCGGCCAGCATCGGCGGTGGGACTGGCACGTCTGTCCCTGCTGCACGATGAACGTGTCCCGGCTTGTCGCGTCCGTGGCCGGCTATGCGATATCGGCGCGCGAGGACGGGGTCGCCTTCCACCTCTATGGTGGGTTCGAAACCGCGGTCGTCTTGGCGGGCGTGAAAGTCGCGCTCAGCGAGAAGAGCGCCTATCCCTGGTCCGGCGAGGTCCGCATCCGCATTGATCCCGAGGCGCCGGCGACTTTCGACCTCAAGCTGCGCATCCCAGGCTGGGCGAAGGGCGCCGCCGCCGTCAACGGCGAACGCGTGGCGCTCGCGCCCGCGAACGGATACGCGACCATCCGCAGAACCTGGCGCAAGGGCGACGTGGTGACGCTCGATCTCGAGATGCCGGCCGAACGGCTCTACGCCCATCCGAACGTGCGCATGGACGTCGGGCGCGCGGCGCTCCGGCGCGGTCCGCTGATCTATTGTGTCGAGGAGGCCGACAATCCCGGCGCTCCCGTGCAGACCTTGGCGCTACCCCGGTCGGCTCGGCTCGAGGCGGAATGGAAGGCGGACCTGTTCGGGGGCGCCATGACGCTGAAAGCGCCCGCGAAAAGGCTCGTTCCCGGCAAGGGGGGCGGCGCGCTCTATTCGACCGAGCCGCCCGCCGCCCGCGACACCGCGCTCGTCGCGCTGCCCTATCATCTCTGGGCCAATCGCATGCCCGGCTCGATGCAGGTGTGGGTCGCCGAACTCGACAATTGAGGCGCGGCGTTGAAGTGCAGAACGGGCGATGCGACATCGCGCGGACCCGTGAACGAAGTGGAGGCAAGGCTCATGCCCAACTCGATGTTCGCTTTGCTCGGCGTCGCGGTCGCCCTCATGCTTGCGCCTTCGCCGGCTTGTGCGCAGACGAATCCGCAGGCGGCGTCCAGCGCGGCCGCCATACCCAGGACCGGGGCGGGCGCTGGGACCAATGCGAGGCGGGCCCGGCATCGCAATACCCTGAACCGGCAACGCGCGCGTGCGACAGCCGAACATGCGCGCCGCGCCGGCGCCGCTCCGAACCGATGACCCCTCGCTGCGAGGCGGTGTCGCTCAGGCCCGCTTTGAGGGCAGGGCGTCAACGCCATAACACCTTGCCGGCCACGACACGATGTGTCCTCCGGGCACCAGATCGTCGAGCAGATGGATCGCCGCCTCCGCGACCTCCGGCTCATCGAAGAATTCGATCACGAGGGGTAGATCGACATTGAGCCGCAGGAGATCATCGGCGTGGACCTCCCCGCGGGCCCCGAATCCCGCGACTCCTCTGAAGACCGTGACCCCTTGCACCGCGTGCCGGTCGTGCAAAATCGAGAAGATCTCCCGCATCAGGGTTCTGCGCCGTCCGTGATCCGCTTCGCTCAAATAAATCCGAACCATGAGGACGTCGTTCGCCATCGCTTGCTCCTCATTCACAGATTCCTGGCGACGTAGGCGCCGCCGAAAGCGGCCGCAAATCCAATGACGACAGAGAGAATTACATAAAGCGCCGCCTTGAAGAACTCTCCGCCTTCGGCCAGGAGAAGGGTTTCCATCTCGAACGTCGAAAAAGTCGTGTATCCGCCGAGAACGCCGGTCAGAACGCCGACGCGAACGCTTGGCGGGATCATCAGGCGCTCCAGCGTCACGATGAACAAGAAGCCCATAAGGAAGCTTCCGATCACGTTGATGCTCAGTGTCGCGAACGGAAAATCGCGACCGAACGCCGCTTGCACCAAATTCGTCTGGGCGTATCTCGCCCAGCATCCGAGCGTGCCGCCAATCGCAATCGCGACATAAGTCCACATAAGTGCGTCTCTGTTATTGCGCCAATGTCAGTTCGACCGGACGCGAGCGAATCAAAATGGCGAGCGCCGCCGCGAAAGTGACCGCCGCCGTCCGATCCGGTTCCAGCGCCGTCATGGCTCCTCCCGCGCAGCTGATTCCGCGTCCGGTAGTCCGGCCTCGTCGGTGAGCGGCTTGAATGCCGGCTGAAACCAGGTCTGCGCAATCAGCGTCGGTACCACGGCGCTGCCGATCACGACGGTGACCAAAATTGTATACTGAGTCTGGTCAATGATCTTGTTGGTCAGCCCGAACAGCGCGGAGATCGAGCCGAAGGTGAGGCCGGTCGACATCAGCAGCGTCGTATACATGCCCTCACGACGGTCAAACTGGTGATAGCGGGTCAGCGGCAGAATGCCGATGAACTTGGTCGCCATCTTGATGGCTAGGAGGACCACAATCAGGCCGATCGAGGCGATGACGGCTCGAAACTCAACCAGCGACCCTGCCTTGAGGAAGTAGAATGGGGTGAGGATCGAGAAGGCGATGATGCGCATGCGACGGGGCAATTCCCGATCGGCGAGAAACGTTGGCGCGAGCGCCATGCCGACGAGATAGGCGGGCAGCACCGCTTCGCTTCCCGCCACCGACGCCATTCCGCCGAGTCCGAGCAGAACCAGCGAGACGAATTTCGTTTGCGGCTCGCTGACTCGCTGGCCGAGGCGCTTGAACATCCACGGCGCATAGAGGGTGAGGACAACGAGAACGGCCACGGTCACCGCCCCGAATATCAAGAGTCGCAGGCCATAGCGAGCGAACACGACGCCGAGGGCCAGCACGGTGCCGAGATCGTTGATGAAGCAGGCGGCGAGAATGATCTTGCCGATTTCGGTGTCATTGAACCCGGTCTCGATCATGACCGCATAGACGACTGCGACCGACGTGGTCGACAATGCGATCCCGGCGACCTGCGCCTGAGGCCACGGCCAGGCGACAACGAAATGCGCGTAGAGCAGCACGCCGATGTAGGGCGCGAAGAATCCGGCGACCCCGATCGACATGCTCGACCAGAAGTGCTTTCTCACGATGCGCGGATCGATTTCCGCGCCGGCGAGAAAAGTCAGCAGAATCGCGCCGAAGCCGGCAAGGAAATTGACCCAGTCGGCAATCTGAAGGCCGATCAGGTTGCCGGCGACCGCGCCCACGACGATCTCGATCAGCGCGACCGACACGGCGATGCGAATCGAAATGAGTGACGCCAGCAGCGCCAGTCCCAGCCACAAGGCGGAATGAAGCCATACGCTCCCCATGATCCCTCTCCCGTTCATGCGGCGGGGATCGCTCGGCAAGAGTCGACCACCCACCGCGCTTGACAAGCGCACGGTAGGGGTCATCAGCCGTCGGGCTTCGAGGCTTTCGGGCGGTTGAAGGGGAACCCCATCCCCTTGGTCCTAAGCTGTGCCGGGCCCCGCATCTTGTCAAGGTGGGCCGAAGCGTGGGGTCGGAAGTCCGGCCGTCGCGTAGGCATCGCTTGTTTGGCAGGCTGCGGCAGGGGCCAACACCATACGCATACCGAGGATCCATCCCTCGGCGCTCCCCGCTCCAAGCGCGCTTTCCGTTCCGCTTCATGATACATGAGCCCTTCGCAATGGGGAGCCGCAATGATCTGGGGAACGCTTGCGCTGGCTTTCGCGGCCGCCTTCACCGGCGCCGCGTTCTATGTCAACTGGGTCGAGCAGCCGGCGCGGCTTAAGCTCGACGAGGAGGCGCTGCTCAGCGAATGGGGGCCGAGCGACAGCCGTGGCTTCGCGCTCCTCGCCGCGCTCGCGCTTCTGGCGGCGGTCGCCGGCTTCATCGCCTATTTCGAATCCGAGGATGTGCGCTTTGCCTTTGGCGCGCTCCTCATCATCGCGAGCTGGCTTTACGCCTTTTTCGTCATGGCGCCGCTCGACAACCAGATCCGGTCGCTGCGCGGCGGCGAAGTGGCGGCCGCGCGCGCCCTTGTCCGCCAGTGGGGCATTGTCGAATCGGGATTGACGGCAATCGGGGCAGCGGCGGTCCTCATCTTTTTGTGGGCCGCGTGAGCCTACCTCATGGACCCTTGCCTCGCCGGTTTGCTCCAGCCGCGCGCGATTTCGCCGCCGCCTTGCGCTTTTTCACTCGCCTGCGGGTGGGGCAGCCGCGCCCAGGCGACGCTCTCGAGATGGGCCGCATCGCCTGGGCGGCGCCGGTCGCCGGCGCCGCGGTCGGCCTCATCGGGGCCCTGGTCCTGGCGCTGACGACATTCCTCGGCCTGCCTCCCCTCCTTCGCGCTGGGCTCACGACCGCGGCGCTCGTGGCCTTGACCGGCGCCGTGCACGAGGACGGGCTCGACGACGTCGCCGACGGTTTCGGCGGCGGGGCCACGCGAGCGGCGAAGCTCGAGATCATGCGCGACAGCCGCGTCGGCGCCTATGGCGCGGCGGCGCTTGGGCTGGCGCTCATCTTGCGGGTCGGCGCGCTCGCCGCTTCGCTCGAGGGCTCCTTCTGGCGCGCGGCCTTGGGCCTCATCCTGGTCGCCGCGGTTTCCCGCGCCGCCGCGCTCCTGCCCCTCGCGCTCCTGGCGCCGGCGCGCTCGGACGGCGCGGGCGCCGCGGCCGGACGGCTCGAGGGGAATGCGCTCGCCGCCACCTGGGGCTCGGCGCTGGTCATTGCGCTTGCGCTCGGCCTCATCGCGCTCGGCGTGACGCACGCGCTCCTCGCGGCGCTCGCGGGCGCCGCCGGCGCCTTGGGCGTGGTGGCGCTCGCCCGCCGCGCGATCGGCGGCCAGACCGGCGATGTCGCCGGCGCCGCGCAGCAATGCGGTGAGATCGCCGCCTGGTGCGGGCTTCTCATCGGTCATTCCGCCGCCTAAGTAAACGCGATGCCCTCGCCGATCTCCACTCCCTGCGTCAAGATCTGCGTCCTCGATCCGCTGTCGGAAACGTGCATCGGTTGCGGCCGAACGGCGGACGAGATCGCCGCCTGGACGGCCATGAGCGAGGTTGATCGCCTGGCGGTGATGGCCGGCCTCGGCCGGCGGCTCGTCGAAGCACGATCGCGCGCGGCGCGCGGGGCACGGTTCGCGGCCCGCTCGGGGAGGCGCTGATGCGCTTCATCCTGCCCATTGCTCTCCTGGCGATCGCGGCGGCGGCGCTCCTCTCAACCGCGCCGCAGGCGCCCCTGCTTGGGCTCGATCATCGGCGCTTCGCCAGCGCCGCGATCGGGGCTGCAATTCTGCTCTGGCTTATCCTTTCCGGCTTGCGTTCAGCGCGGCCGAGCGACATTGCGCGCTTGGCCACCGCCGCCGCGACCTGGGCGGCGCTCCTGATCGCGCTTGTCGGCGTCTACGCCTATCGCTTCGAGGCTGCCGAGGCTGTCGGGCGCATTGCGGGCGAACTCTTTCCGTCCGAACCTCAAGTCGGCGGTGGTGGCGAAGTCATCGTCAACCGCCGCCTCAGCGGCGAATTCGCGATCGCGGGCCGCGTCAATGGCGCGCGGGCGACCTTTCTGTTCGACACGGGCGCTTCAGCCGTGGTGCTGACCGCCGCCGATGCGCGGCGGGCGGGAATTCCGGCCGCCGGGCTGTCATTTGACGTTCCGGTCGCCACCGCCAACGGCTCGGCG
>DATGHB010000116.1:0-10290 GCA_035308265.1 Roseiarcus sp. | reverse complement strand
CCGGCGAGCAGCGCCCCGTTGAGGCCGCCGAGCGCCCCGCACAAGACGTAGGTGGCGCAGCGCACCGGTTCGACCTTGAGCCCGGCCAGCCGCGCCGCTCGCTGATTCTGGCCGATCGCGACCGCCGAGCGCCCCCAAATGGTGCGATGAAGCGCGATGCTCGCGCCGATCGTGAACAGGACCGTCAGAATCGCCAATAGCGGCACGCCCATGATCAGAATGTTGGTGAAGTCGGCAAAGCCTGGCGGCGGTTTGATCTGGAGCCCGCGTCCATAAGAGATGTCGACCGACTGTATGATGAAGCTTGCCGACAGGGTAGCGATAATCGGCGGGATGCGGAGCGCCCAAATCAAAAGATAGTTGGCGAGGCCTACCGCAAGCCCGCAGGCGATCGCCGCGGCGAGGCCGAGGACGAGCAGCCTGTCGTCGCCGGCCATCGTCTTCATCGCCACCGCGCTGGCGAGCCCGATATTGGCCGGCAGAGAGAGGTCGACATTGCCGGGCCCGAGCGTGATGACGAACATCTGCCCGACGCCAACGATGACCGTAAAGACAGCCAAGGACATCGCTGCCGTCAGCATCCCTCCGGCGCCATAACCACGGGTGAACGCGATCGCAGCGAGCCATACTACGCCGGCGCCCACGAACGACCAGATCCATGGCCGCTTGAGAAGCGTCTGTAAGGCGGCGCTCATCGCTCCGACCCCTTGCGGGTGATGGCGACACGGGCGGCGAGGACGATGATGAGGATCGCGCCGTTGGCGCCGACTTGCCAGTCAGGCGGAATGCGCATGAAGGTCAGAAGCGGCGAGGCCGCCATCGCCATCGTCAGCGCGCCAAGGACCGCGCCGACCGGCGATACGACGCCGCCCACAAACTCGCCGCCGCCCAGGATTACGCCGGCAATAGAGAGCAGCGTATAGCCGTTGCCGATATTGGCGTCGGCGGAGGTAGTGATGCCGACCAGCGCCATGCCCGACAGCACGCCAAACGCGCCCGCCAGCGCGAACAAGGTCATCTTGGTCTTGAGCAGCGACCATCCGGCGCGCTCGATCGCCAGCGCATTGCCACCGGATGCGCGCAGGACTGCGCCATAGGAGGTACGCATCAAGCCGAAGTAGCCGACCGCCGCAATGAGGGCGGCGGCGACGATCGGGAACGGTATGAAAGGCGGCTTGACGCCCATGATGGTCTGGAGCCAACCGGGCACCTTCCCTCCGGGCTTAGGTAAAAGAAGGAGTGCTAGACCCTGCCAGACAAAACTCATGCCGAGGGTGACGACGATCGAAGGCAGATTGCGCAAATAAATGAGCGCGCCAAGAACGGCATAAAGCGCTATGCAGCCGATCAAGGTCAGCACGCCGAGCCAGGGAGTGTCGTGCAGCCAAGTCGCCGACACGCAACAGACAAACCCAACGAAAGTGCCGATCGACAGATCGAGATCGTTGCCCGCGATGACGAACAGCTGCGCCATCGTTGCGAGCGCGATCGGAATCGCGAGGTTCAGCATCAGCGTGAAGCCGAAATAGCTGATGGCCCGCGGGTTGAGCCAGGCGATGGCCGCGATAACCAGAGCCAGCGACAAGCCCGGGAGAGCGGCGCGCAGCCGCCGGCGCCACTCGGCTCTGCTCGCGTTTGCCGATGGAACGGCTGCGGCCGCACTCATGGTCAGGCAACGCCCGCGAACGAGGAGTGAATCACCTGCTCTTCGTTAAGCTCGTCGCGCGCCAGTTCGGCGACGATTGTGCCGTTGCGGAATACGTAGGCGCGGTCGCAGTTCTTCAGCTCCTCGACCTCGGTCGTGTACCAAAGGAAGGTACGCCCGCGTTGCGCTTCAGCGCGAATTAGGTCGTAGACTTCGAGCTTGGTTCCGAAATCGACGCCGCGCATCGGATCGTCCATCAGCATGATGCGCGCATCGGAGCCAAGCGCCCGTGCGAACAACGTCTTCTGCTGATTGCCGCCCGAGAGCGAAAGAATGTTATTACGAATGTCGGGAGTGCGGATCTTGATGCGCTCACGCCAAGCGTTAGCGAACTCGTCTTCGAGGCGGGCTGAGAGCAGCGGGCCCGCCCGCAATTGTCTCAGCGAGCGGACGCCGATGTTGTGGGCGATCGACCATCCCGGAAAGACGCCGTCCGACTGCCGGTCCCCAGCGACAAGCGCGACCGGCGCGCTAACCATTGCTCCCGCACGCCGATGCGAAGCGGCAGCGAAGGTTGCGAGCAGAAGATCTGTCTGGCCGTGGCCCGCAAGGCCGGCGAGGCCAACGATCTCGCCCTCGCGCGCCACCACATCCCAATCATCGGTCTGTCGGTCAGGGCGCACGCGCACGACGACCGAACCTTCGCCGCGCGCTGCAATCGCAGTTATGGCCTGAGCCTCTGGAGTTTCGGGCTCAATACCGCCCATGGCGCCGACGAGTTTCGCCCGGTCGAAATTCCGCGCAGCGCCAGCCATAACCACCTTACCATCACGCATGACGACGATGCGGTCGCAGGCGGACAGGACCTCGCCCAGGATGTGGGAGATCAGGACGCAGCTAACCCCGCTCTCGACCGACCGGCGCACATGCATGAGCAGTTGTCCAGCCGTATGCGCGTCTAGCGAGGAGGTCGGCTCGTCGAGAATGATGAGGCGCGCGGGCGCCTCCGAGACCGAGAAAGCGCGCGCGATCTCGACCATCTGCCTTCGCCCGATCATCAAGTCCTGAACCAGGTCGCCCGCTCTCACGCCGTGACCGAGAAAAATCTCGTCGAGCTTATCGATAATGAGCCACCCGGCCCGCTGACGCCAGCCAAGGCCGCGGATCGCGGGATGAACGACACGGGCGTTCTCGGCCACTGTCAGGTTCGGGCAGAGGGACAGTTCCTGAAAGACGCACCGCAAACCGAGCGCCCTTGCTCGCGCCGAAGTCCAGTGCGCCTGCTCCTCGCCTGCGACGATGAGTCGGCCTCGATCCGGCGCGACACCGCCGCTCAGGACATGCATCAGCGTCGACTTGCCTGCGCCGTTGTGCCCGACGACGCCGACGCACTCGCCGGGCTCAAGCGAAAAATCGGCGCCGTCCAAAGCCCGAACTGCGCCGTAGGACTTTTCGACCCCGGTGAAATCGACAAGAGAAGCGCCCGCGTCCGGCATGGTCTCAACGCCTCAGGCGCGGGGGTGCTCGTTTTGCCCGGTAGAGTTACTTGGTATTGGCCTTGATCGCGGCGATCGCGTCGGCCTGCGTGTATTCGTGGCTGGCGACGCCGCCCTTCGGAATGTTCGGCAGTTCCTTCTCGAAATCGTCCTGGGTGAAGGCAAGGTACGGGACGACCATGTCATGGGGGACCTTCTTGCCGTCGAGGATCTGCTGCGCCACCCAGAAGGCGAGCGTCGAGACGCCAGGCGCGATCGAGGCGGACCAAGTGGTATAGCCGTCCTTCTCCTTCTGCTCCTTCCACCACTGCAGTTCGTCTTGGCGATTGCCCTCGATGATGGTCGGGCGCGGCTTACCGGCGGCAGCGAAGGCCTGCGCCGCGCCGTAGCCGTCGCCGCCCTGATCAACGACGCCGACGACCGGCGGCAGCGACGGCAGCACGGTCGCGACCGCCTTCTGGGCCGTCGTCTCATCCCAGTCGCCGGTGACGGAGGAGACGATCTTGAATTCGGGGTGCTTTTTCACTCCTTCGACGATGCCATCGTGAATGAGGCCGTCGATCGACGTGCCGGCCAGGCCGCGGATTTCGAGCAGATTCCCGCCTTTTGGCTGGAACTTCGCCATGTGCTCCACTTCCTGTTCGCCATAGTCTTTATAGTCGATGACAACGCGATAGGCGCAAGGCTCGGTGACGATGCCGTCGAAGGAGACCACGACGATGCCGGCGTCGCAGGCCTGCTTCACCGCCCCGTTGAGCGCATCAGGCGAAGCAGCGTTGATGACGATGGCGTTGTAACCCTGCAGGATGAGGTTCTGAATCTGGGCGGCTTGGGTCGGTACTTCCTTGTCGGCGGTCGTGAACACGTCGGCGGCGGCGACGATGCCGTCCTTCACCGCCTGCTTGGCGACGATGTCATAGCTCTTCAGCATCGACTGGCGCCAGGAATTGCCGGCGTAGTTGTTGGAAAAGGCGATTCTCATTTTGCTCGTGTCCGCCTGCGCGGGCGCAGCGAAGAGGCCGGCCGCTGCGGCCAGCGCGAGCACCGAGACATTGCGATTCATGAAAAGTCCTCCCTCGCAGATGAATATCGCGCCCTTGGGACGCGCCCGAATTATCGAGAGTCGGGCGGCCGAGGCGCTGTCCACAGAGCTAGCATTTCAGCGAAAAGGCGGTCAACGCCAACCCGGATGGGCACCCAATCCAGTCGTAAAATGCGGAAAGCCTGGGGTCGAGCTCAACCAGCGGTCGCTTCCCGGTGTTCTATTCGGCGGTCGACCGCGGGTTACCGTGCGGTTACAGTTTCGTTGCGACGCTGTGATGCGCTTCAATGCAGAACAGTCTTCTCATGTTCATGAACTCGCTCGGACCGGGTATTGTAACATTACATGAGAGTGGTTCCTAAACCTGGCGCCAAAGGTTCAAGTCCTCTTGTGACGCCAATCTCCACACATTTCGATCAAAATTATTAGCGACGCCGAACGGGCCCCCCTTGCTCTTGCTCTTGCAATGGATTCGGGAGGATTAGCGAAACAGGCCGGCGCCGTCGATGCACCGGCATAGTCGGCGATTGTAAGTCGCAGTTGGGCGGATAGGCCGTGCCGTGGCAAGAGACTGCGTGGGGCCTTTTGTTTGGACAACTTCCTTGATCGAAGGGCGACGTATAGGGGAGCGCCTTTGGCCGCCCTTTTGTTTGGGATGTGACGGCCGTCACCGCGTCTGCCGAGAGCGTTTGCAAGGATGATGCCCACGCCCACATTCTCCTCCCCCGGGCGCAGACTCGGGCCCTGCGTCGGATTTCTCACCCACCGCAGGGCTTTTTTGCGCGGCGCCGCAAGGGGCAGGGTCGCGTGGCAGGGGGCGTGGTTCTACTTGGAGTCGCTGGCGAGAAACACCGCCGCACGCGCGATATCGCCCGGCAGGCCGGCCCTCGGGATCGGCTGGAGGCCTGCGAACATCTCCTTGACGACGCCAGCGACCTTGTCCGCCTTCGCGCCCTCGAGACCCGCATTCTTGCCGAAGATGCCGGTGACGATCGCGCCCGGCGAAATGCAGTTGACGCGGATTCCCTTTTCGCCGAGTTCCGCCGCGGCGGAACGGGTAAACGCGCTGACCGCTCCTTTTGCGGCGGAATAGACATGCGCCGAGAGACCGCCGCGATGGCCCGCCACGCTGCCGATATTGATGATGCTGCCGGATCCCCTTGGCAGCATCGCACGCGCGGCGTGCTTGGCGCCGAGGATGACGCCGCGGACGTTGACCGCGAGAACCTGATCGATGGCCGCCACGTCGACCTCGGTAAGGCCGATCATCGGCGAGGGAATTCCTGCGTTGTTGACCAAGCAGTCGATCCGGCCGAACCATTCGAGCGTTCGATCGACCGTCGCCCTGACGTCGGGCTCATTGCCCACGTCCGCGCGCACGAAACGGGCGCCGATCCGTTCCTCGATCGCGCGGCCTTCCGGCTCGCGGCGTCCGGCGATGACGACCTTGGCCCCTTCCAGGACGAAGGCCGTGGCGATTTCCTCGCCGATGCCGCTCGTACCCCCGGTCACGATCGCGACCTTTCCGTCCAATGCGCCCATGTCGCCCTCCGTTCACGATGAACGTCCTCGAAGCCGCCTAGTGGTCCGCTTCACGCAATCTGAAACCACCTTGCTTTGTCACCCCCGCGAAAGCGGAGGTCCAGGGGCGTCGAGCCCGGCGGATGGATCCCTGCTTTCGCGGGGATGACAGGTTGCTACCGACAGTGGGCGATCCATCTCTTTGACCGAAGCGAACCACTAGCCCGCTCTGGTTGCGGCGATCAGCGCCTCAAGCGATTCCTTGAGCCGCCGCGCGCAAACCGGATCGGCGAGGATGCCCTCCGCGGTCGCCGTCTTTCCGGTGAGCGAGATCGAGGCGAAGGCTTCGGGGATGAGGCGCGCGGCCATCGTGGAGAGGATCTCGCGCAGCGACGCCTGCGCGTGGAAGGCGCGGGGCGACGTATTGATGAGCGCCGTGGGCTTGCCGGCGAAGTCCTCGCTCGCCACCAGCCAGTCGAGGGCGTTCTTCAGCGCCCCGGGAACCCCATGGGCGTATTCGGGGGCGGCGATGATGAGCGCGTCGCTCGCGCCGATGAGCTTGCGCAGCGTCTCGACCGGCTCGGGCTTCGGCTTGTCCTCGATGTCGTCGTCCGGGTTGAACGGCGGCACGAGGCCAAGATCGCGGTAGACGAGCGCCTTGACGCCCTCGGGCGCGAGCCGCTCCAGCGCCTCCAGCGCCGCGGTGTTGGCGGAGGCGCCGCGCAGGCTTCCGGAGATGGCGAGCAGTCGTACGGGCTTGGCCGGAGAGGGAATGTCGCTCATACGCTCGCGGCCCTCGCCTCTCAGTCGCGCGATCCGTGGCTTACTCTTCGTCGCCGGGCCAGACGATCGAACGCTCCTTCGCGCCCTCAGCTGAGCGCGACGTTCAGCGCGCTCTCCGGCAATTCCTGGCCAAAGCAGCGCTGGTAGAACTCGGCGACCAGCGCGCGCTCGAGCTCGTCGCACTTGTTGAGGAAGGTCAGGCGGAAAGCAAAGCCGATGTCCTTGAATATGTCCGCGTTCTCCGCCCAGGTGATCACGGTGCGCGGGCTCATGACCGTCGACAGGTCGCCATTGATGAAGGCGTTGCGCGTGAGGTCGGCGACACGAACCATCTTGTTGATGATGTCGCGTCCTTCCTTGCGCGCCCGGTGGGCGGGCGACTTGGCGAGCACGATGTCGACTTCCTTGTCGTGCGGCAGGTAGTTGAGCGTGGCCACGATCGACCAGCGGTCCATCTGGCCCTGATTGATCTGCTGGGTGCCGTGATAGAGGCCGGACGTGTCGCCGAGGCCGACCGTGTTGGCGGTCGCGAACAGACGGAACGCCGGATGCGGCCGGATGACGCGCCGCTGATCGAGCAGGGTCAGGCGCCCGGAGACCTCCAGCACCCGCTGGATGACGAACATCACGTCCGGGCGGCCGGCGTCATATTCGTCGAAGCACAAGGCGATGTTGTTCTGGATCGCCCAGGGCAGCATGCCGTCGCGGAACTCGGTCACCTGCTTGCCGTCCTTGAGCACGATCGCGTCCTTGCCGACGAGGTCGATGCGCGAGACGTGGCTGTCGAGGTTGATGCGCACGCAAGGCCAGTTGAGGCGGGCGGCGGTCTGCTCGATGTGCGTGGATTTCCCCGTGCCGTGATAGCCGGTGATCATCACCCGGCGGTTGTAGGCGAAGCCGGCGAGGATCGCGAGCGTCGTGTCCCGGTCGAACAGATAGTCGGGATCGAGATCGGGCACGTGTTCGTCGGGTCGAGAATAGGCCGGCGCCTCCATGTCGGAATCGATGCCGAAAGCCTTTCTGACCGAAATGCGCGTGTCGGGCACACCGGGCGAAAGTTCGGACCCCACCAGAGCCTTTATCGAATTCATGGATCCTCCACGCTCTCCCGCGGGCGGAAAAGAGCGTCATTCTCTTAACCGAATTCCGGGCGCGCGCAAAAAGCGGCCCCGACGCGGCCCTGCCCTGAGCGTCCTCACGCCATCGTCGGCTCGCGGCCGCGATGGTCTTCCTATCGGGCGCCGGCGACCCTCTTCACGCAAGCCAAAACCTGAAAATCAGACGAGCTTGTTGGCCCGCAGGAAATTGTAGGCCTGGATGATCTCGCGCAGTCGGTCTTCCGATGAACGGTCGCCGCCGTTGGCGTCCGGATGATGGCGCTTGACCAGGTCCTTGTAGCGCGCCTTGATCTTCGGCGGAGTGGCGTCGGGCCCGAGTTCGAGCGTCATCAACGCCTTGACCGCGAGGGCGTTGTATCGCGGCGGGGGCTCGTTTTGCGGCGGCTTGCCGCGCGCTCCGCGCCGCCGCGCCGCCCGGGCCTCGGCGAAAACCGATTCGTCGATCGGATGCTGGCCGGCCGCCGCCGCCCGGGCCCCGAGCTTCCAGGTCGGACGGTGGCCGATCGCGTCGGCCTGCCGAAACCTCGCCATCGAGGCGTCGTCCATGCCGCGAAAGTAATCGTAGGAAGCGTTGTATTCGCGGACGTGATCGCGGCAGAAGCAGAAATATTCGCCCTCCCGCTCGCGGCCTTTGGGCGCGCGGAACACCCCCTCGGCGACGCAACCGGGAAAAGAGCAAGGGGTCGCCGGCGCCTTTTCCGGCGTCCGCTCAACGGGCTTCACCCGGATACGGTCGAACAAACGGGAGTTCAAATCCATAGCCCATGACCTTTATGACCGCCGGCGCCGCCGGGCAAGTCCCAAACGCTCCAAAGCCCAAACGTCCGGCGGGCGGGAAAGCCCGCGAACCAGGGTTTAGTCAGGGTATTCTAGCGGCCGGGCCAGTGTACGATAAAGTGGGTCGCGGTCTCATTAATAGGAGGGCCCAACCGTTGGTCATGCAGGAGAGGATTGTCGCGCGACTGACCGCGGCGCTCGATCCCGTTGCGCTCGACGTCGTCGACGAGTCGGACCGTCACGCCGGACACGCGGGCGCGCGCGAAGGCGGGGGCACGCATTATCGCGTCCGGGTGGTGTCGGCCAGGTTCGAAGGCCGGAGCCGGGTCGAGCGGCACCGTCTGGTCCATGACCTCCTCAAGGCGGAATTCGCCGACGGCCTGCATGCGCTGGCGCTTGCCGCCAAGGCGCCGGACGAGCCATGACGCCAGACGGCGGCGCCGGTTCGTTCGGGCCTTATGCCTTCACCCTTGCGCCCGCCGAAGCCCAAGCCGCCGCGGCTCGCGCAGGGCTGCGCAGGGCGCTGAAAGGGGGATTGCTCGCCAGGCATTGGGCGCCGCTGACCGCCTTTGTCATGATCATGGTGTTCGCCTCGGTGCTGGCGCTGACCGGCCTCATCAGCCGACGCGCCGGGGAGATGACGCTGATCCTGGCCGCCGCGGGGTTCATGATCCAGAGGCTCGCGACCCACTGGCGCATTCGCCGCGCGCGACGCGAGGGCCGCGCGGCGATCGCCTCCCTTCAATCGGTGGGCGCGCTGACGGCGACCTTCGGCGACGAAAGCCTCACGCTCGACGCCGACGGGCGCACGCTCTCTCTCCGCTACGCCGATTGTGAGGAGGCCGAAGACGCCGGTGGCCTGATTTACGTGTGGCCGTGCGACGGCGCGCCGGTGGTCGTGCCGACTCGCGCGCTTCCCGACGCCGGGGAGGCAGCGCGCCTCGTTTGCCGCCTGTCAGGCCGGATCAGCGACCGGCGGCGCGACCGTCCCGCTGGCTGAGCCCAGGCTTACTGCGCCGACGCTGGAGCGGTTTTTGAAGGATCGGGCGCGTCTCCCGGCCGGGCCGGCGGGGTCGCTGGCGCATGGAGCGAGGCCATGCTCACACCAGAGGCGCGGCGCGGGGGCAGCGGCGCGGGGGAGGAAACCGGCTGATCGGGATCGGCCGCTGCCGCCTGAACCGGCGGGGGCGCCGGTTCGCCGCCGCCAAGATGCAGCCATCGCTGGACATTCTTGGCGCCGCCAGTCAGGCCGCCGAGCACCCCGCCGGATGGATTCGTTGGCGCCGGGATGGCCGCGAGCGCCGTCGGCGCTGGCTCGGCCGCCCCGGCCTCGACCGGCGCAGGCGCTGTGCTGGCGATGCGCGCCGCGCGCTTCTTGTCCGCGTCGGCGGCGGCGATCTTCACCACGGCCGGCGCGGGCTTCGTCCGCTCGCCGCCGAGAACGATCTCCTGGGGCGGGTTGGCCAGCGCGTCCGGGTCGCTCGTGTCCTTATAGCCGGCGAAGACCGGATTCTGGCCGCCGTCGGCGTAGACCACGCGAATGGGCTTGACGCCGGAGGCGACCAGTTCGGCCACCGCGGCCCGGTCCTTCTCCGCCTTTTCCGCAACCTGCGCCTCGAGGTTTTCGTCGCGGGTGAGCGCGGGGCACGGTTCGCTGGCGGAAACCTCGCCCTTCGCGGTCGCGTCAAAGACATAGCGCTTGCCGCAGACGAGGACGGACGGCTCGGTCTTGGCGACCTCGAAATGGTCGGAGCCTTCTTTCAGGTTCTTCCAGAAATCGATGTTGGGATCGAGCCGGAACTTCGCCATGTTCGCAGGCGTCATGTGGAACGGATAGGACTGGAGCTGGATCTCGCGCTGGCCGCCTGCGAACGATTCGCGGGCGATCGCGTAGATGTCGGCGACCTG
>DATGHB010000115.1:0-16011 GCA_035308265.1 Roseiarcus sp. | reverse complement strand
CCAAGGTCGAAACCTGCATCTATGCGCTGGAGCGGGGCGTCGAAGGCGTCGTCATCCTGGACGGCAAGGTTCCCCATGCGGTCCTGATCGAGCTGCTCACCGACTATGGCGCGGGGACCCTCATCACGCGATAGCGAACGTGACCAACGCCGGGAGAGTTGAGGCGAGCTGCTTCATCCCGCTACCCGCACGAAGCCCACCCTATCCAACGCGTCAAGTCGGCACTCGTCGGAACCTTGTGGCGACGGGTGATGGTGACCCAGTGATATTGGTCGAGCAGCTCAGTCAGCGTGAGTGCTTGGCTCTCGATAGCCCGCGCGATCATCCGGGAATCTACTGTGCCGTGACGGGCGGCGTCAGCAATCACCACCTGGGCTTCCTTCGAGCCATGCCTCTCGTCCGGAAGCAAATCGCTCCCGGCTGCGTCCGAGCGTCAGCCGGAGGCGGGCGTCAGGATGACCAGCTTCTGGTCGGGCCGCCCGGCCGGGGCGAAGCTGTGCTGGGTGAAGACCACGAGGCCATCGCGAGGATGGTTGAACAGGCGCAGCCCCCCCTCGCGGATCTGAACCGCCTGCTCATCCCACGCTTCGGCGAAGAAGGCGCTCTCACCGCGCAGCGTCTCGATGAAGGTCTTGACCTCGGCGTCGCGAAAGGTGCGGGCGAAGTCGGCGCGAAATTCGGCGAGCAGCCGCCGCGCCCGGTCTTTCCAGGCCGGAATGAGCGCGCGGGCGGAAGGCTCCAGAAACACATATCTGAGCAGGTTGCGCTGAGCCTCACCATCGAGCCAGCCGTGAAAGAGCCGCGCCGCCGCGTCGTTCCATGCGCAGGCGTTCCAGAGCAGGTCGAGTCCGTAGGCCGGATGCCTGATCGCCCCGACCGCGGCGATGAGGGCGGGAGGGGCGTCCGCGGACGACCCACGGAGTCCCTCCGGATCGGCCCGGCCGGCAAGCTCGAACAGATAGAAGCGTTCGGCGCGCGAGAGCGAGAGGGCCCGCGCGATCCGGCCCAGCGCCTCTGGCGAAGCCTGCACCGGGCGGCCCTGCTCGATCCACGTGCACCAGGTCGCGCTGATGCCGGCGCGCTCGGCGAGCTCCTCGCGCCTCAGACCCGGCGTGCGGCGCCGGCCGCCCGCCGCGGCCGGGCGCACCCGCTCGCGATGAGCGCGGACGAATTCGCCGAGCAGCCGCCTTTGATCCGCTTCCAGCATGGCGGATATGATACCAGGATAAAGTTCGATCTTGTAACAGCTTAAATCGGAGCCCAATGGTCGCTGGTCAAAAAGGAGCCAGTCATGAGCAGGGCGCATGAGCGCGTCGTCGAGGCGCAATTCGGTCCGCAGGCGAGAGCCTATGTGGAAAGCGCGGTTCACGCCCAAGGGGCGGACCTCGAGGCCATCGGAGCGCTCGCCGAGACGCTGCGGCCGCAGATGGCGCTCGATCTCGGCGCGGGCGGAGGCCATGTCGCTTACGCGCTTGCGCGACACGCGCGGCGGGTCATCGCCACCGATCTTTCGCCCGCGATGCTGGCGGCGGTGGCCGAGACGGCGCGCGGGAAGGGCTTGAGCAACATCGAGACCGCGGAGGCGCCGGCGGAGCGGCTCCCGTTCGCCGACGAGACCTTCGATCTTGTCGCCAGCCGCTATTCCGCCCATCACTGGCGCGATTTCGACGCCGGGCTTGGGCAGGCGCGCCGGGTCATGAAGCGCGGCGCTCGCGCCGTGTTCGCCGACGCCTATGCTCCGGGCGAAGCGCTCCTCGACACCCATCTGCAGGCGATCGAGCTCCTGCGCGACCATTCCCATGTCCGCGATTATTCGCTTCCCGAGTGGCTCGGCGCGCTCGGCCGCGCCGGCTTCGCCATCGAGGCTTGCCGGACCTCGCGTCTGAGGCTCGATTTTCCTTCCTGGATCGCGCGGATGCGGACGCCGGAGGACAATGTGAAGGCGATCCGGGCGCTCCAGAACGCGGCCGCTCAGGAGACGAAGGCGCATTTCGCCATCGAGCCGGACGGCTCATTTGTGCTCGACACGATGGTTATCGAGGCGTCGCGGCGGTGAGGGCGAGCCGCGTCCCTTCTCTCCGCTCGCGGGGAGAAGGTTAGGATGGGGGGCCGAGAGCAGGCCGCGAACGGCGAATCGACTCCCCTCGCCCCAACCCTCTCCCCGCAAGCAGGGCAAGGCGGGGGCTAACGCCGGAACTCTCCCTTGAGCGCCTCATAGAGCGCCCTGAACCGCTCGCGCTGCCTGGCGAATTGCGCCGTGAGGTCCTTCTCGGGTTCGGTCACGTCGGCGATCTCGGGTTTCACGCAGACAGCTTGCGGCGGCTCGCCGGTGAAGGCCAGGCGCGCAAGGCGGGCGGCGCCCAGGGCCGGGCCCGTCTCGCCGCCCTTCATGCGGACGACGGTCAAGCCGGTCGCGGCGGCGATCATGCGAGTCCATAAAGCGCTCTTCGCGCCGCCGCCGATGAGGCCGGCGCGCTCGATTCGCACGCCTGCCGCGGCGAGGCTGTCGCGCGCCTCGGCCAGGGTCAGCGCCACCCCCTCCATCACCGCGCGGGCGACGTCGGCCCTCGAGGTCGGCTCGGTCATGCCGAACAGGACGCCCCGCGCGTAGGGGTCGTCGAGCGGCGTGCGCTCGCCGCTGAGGTAAGGCAGGAACAGCAGCGCGCCGGGACCGGGATAGTCCGCCGCCGCCTCGCGCTCCAGCGCCTCGGGCGCCGCGCCCAGAAGCCGGCCAGCGAAAGCAAGCGCGCCCGCGCCGTTCAGCATCGCGGCCATCGCGTACCAGCGGCCGGGCAGCGCATGGGCGAAGGCATGGACCAGCTTTTCCGGCGCGCTCAGGTACCGGTCGGCCGCGACGATGAGCTGGGTCGCGGTTCCGAGCGAGATGAAGGCTTCGCCCGCGCCGATCGCGCCCAGGCCCACCGCGCCGGCCGCCGCGTCGCCGCCGCCGGCCGCCATCAGAACGCCGCGCGGCAGGCCCAGCGCGTCGGCGGCCTCGGGCCGAATTTTACCCGCCGGCGCCGATCCTTCGAAGAGCGGCGGCGCCCAGGCGGGATCGGCGTCGCAGGCGGCGAAGGCTTCGGGCGACCACGCCCGCCTCGCCTCGTCGAGGAGCCAGGTTCCCGCGGCGTCGCTCATGTCCGAGCCCCGCTCGCCGGTGAGCTTCAGGCGCAGATAATCCTTGGGCGAGAGCAGCGAAGCGACGCGGCGGCGATTGTCCGGCTCGTGCCGGGCGAGCCATTTCAGCTTCGGCCCGGTGAAGCCCGGCATGGGCTTCACCCCGACGACCGGGGCGAGATCTGGATGGTCGCGGGCGAGTTCGTCCGCCTCGCGAAACGCGCGTCCGTCGTTGTGCAGAATCGCCGGGCGCACGGGCTTATCGGCGCGGTCGAGCAGCACCGCGCCGTGCATCTGCCCGGAGAAGCCGATCGCCTTCAGAGCGCCGAGCGTTTTGCCCGAGGCGCTTTTGAGGTCGGCGATCGCGCCGGCCATCGCGTCCGCCCACACGTCAGGGTTCTGCTCCGACCAGCCGGGGCGCGGGCGGTCGGGAGAATAGCCGCGGGCGGCGCTCGCGACCGGCGCGCCGCGGTCATCGGTCAGAAGGGCCTTGAGCCCTGAAGTTCCGCAGTCCAGCCCCAGATACATCGGGCGCCATTGTGGGCCGGACCCCAAATCCTCACAAGCGGGGCTTGGTCGCGAAATCCGGCAGAGGCGCGCGGATCAGGCGGTCAGGCGGGATTTTGCCCGCCCCCGCCGGTTCAATGGCTGAAAGTCAGCAGCTCCAGGCCGCGCAATCGGACGTCGCCGGCGCGGCGGCGCGCCAGCGCCATTCGGGATCGGCGTTGTCCTCATCCAGTTCGGCGCCGCGTTCGAGAATGTACCTCAGACCTGAAAGGATCGGCTGGTCGGCGCCGCGGGTCGCCTGGTCGACGCCCTGCCAATCCCGTTCGCCGGCCTGGCGCGAGAACCGCCGTACGAGGTCGGCGGCGAAGGCGCCGCTGGGCAGGTTGCGCTTCGCCGCATCGCGCGAAAAGCGGCGTGCGAAAGCGCCGCCGATCGAGGCGACCGCCGCGTGCGCGACATGCGGATTGGAGCAGGTCCAGACGATCTCGCGAACGATCATAAGCGGCCTCCGCTTGGGCTCGAGGCATCTTATGACGGGTGAATTTGTTCTCAAGGTGTCATGGCTCAAAAAAATCTTTTGAACGCTCGGAAAGTCAACGTTTAGACGACGCAATGTCAAGGATTTGTCACATTGTAACGTGTGTGCGCCGCAGCATGAATTGGGTTTTGCTTTATCGTCGCAATCGTTCCTAGGATTTGCTTATCGCAACCCAGGTTGCTTAATACGGTGTTCGCCCATTTACTTGTAATTGCCGGAATCAATGTGCTGATAAAACACGGGCAGGTCCTGCCGGTCAGCGCGCGCAAATTTTGACCGCGCCGGGCGCGCCCCACATGGCGCAGGGCGAGAAAGAGAAGCGATAGGTTCCGGTGGCGGGCGCGACAAAGGTGAGCGAGCCCGGCGCCTGCGGCGCGCCGAAGAAGAAGCCGCCCGGCCCCTCGACATTCGGATCGCGGGGCCGCGAAACCCTCGAGGCGCGGCCGCTGCGCGGGTCGTAATCGGTCGCCTGCCCGGTCATTTGCGCCGAAACGGTCTCTCCGCTCGAGAAGGAGCCGGTAAACGAGGTCGCCGGCCCATGATAGGTCCAGCAGGCCTGGCCGGGGGCGAGCCGGATCGGCGCCGCAATGTCATGGTCGCACGATTTCGGCAGGGCCAAGCATGGCGGCGCCGGAACAAAGGCCAACGCGGCGGCCAGCGCCGCGCCCCATCGGCGACCGACACGCCCCGCGGCGTCACCCGCCGGCCGCATCGCCGTCGGTCAGCGCGGCAAGCCGCGCTTCCTCTTCCGCGCTCAAGCCAGGCGTCGCGCGGGGCGCCCGGCGCCGGGCGATGACCATTGCGGCGCCGCCGAGGCCGAGAACGAGAACCGGACTCAGCCAAAGGAGCAGCGTGTCCGGCTTGAACGGGGGTTTCAGGAGAATGAAATCGCCGTAGCGGGAGACGAGATAGGCGCGCACCTCAGCATTGCTCTCGCCCTTGGCGATGCGGCTGCGAATGAGGAGGCGGATGTCGCGCGCGAGCTCAGCCTCGGAATCGTCGATCGATTCATTCTGGCAGACGAGGCAGCGCAATTCGGCCGAGAGCGCGCGGGCGCGCGCTTCCAGCGCCGGGTCCTTCATCACTTCGTCCGGCTGCACGGCGAGCGCGGGACCGGCGAGCGCGAGGAGGAGGGGGAGGAGAAGGAGCTTTCCCCTCGCGATTATCGTTCCCGCCCCCCTTGTGGGGGCGGGACAGGGTGAGGGGTTGCGCGGACCGAGGACATGATCGCATGCGTCGCCGTTCTCTTGTCGCGTAGGACGGCGCGACCCCCCTCCCAGCCTCCCCCACAAGGGGGGAGGAGAGCGCACCTCCGACCTCGCGGTGAATCTCCTCGGGAGGATGAGGCGCATCGTCATTCCGCCGGCTGCGCCAGCGGACGCCCGCCGGCCTTCGCCCGGACGGCCGCGCCGAAGCGGAGGCGCCGGTCGGCGAGCGACAATCCGCCGCCGAGCGCCATCGCGGCGGCGCCGAGCCAGATCAGCGTCACCAGCGGCTTCCAGTAGAGACGGGCGGGCACGGTCCCGTCCGGCGCGGGATCGGCGATCGCCACATAGACCTGGCCGAAATGAAGGGTCTCGAGGCCCGCCTGGGTGGTGGTCATGTCGCGGGAGTCGAACGCGCGCCGCGCCGGCTCGAGGTGAGCGACGACCGCGCCGCCGGAGCGCACGGTGAGCTCGGCGACCGCCTCCTTGTAGTTCGGCCCGATCCGTTGGCCGACGGAATCGAGGGTGACCGAATAGGGCCCAACCTCGACGGGCGCGCCCCTGTGCAGGGTCGCGATCGCCTCGGCGCCGAAGCCGAGGCCGGAGTGCCCCAGGAGAGTGACGCCGAGGCCGAGATGGGCGAGCGCGCCGCCGAAGAACGACAGCGGCAGCCCTAAAGCGCGCCTCAGCGCCGCGCCAAGAGCGAGGCCCGGCCGCCAGACGCGCAGGACAAGCTCGATCAGCGTGCCGAGAATGACGAAGATCGAAAGCCCCATCGCGAGCGGCGCGAAGACCGAGCCGCCGCGGAGCCACGCCGCCCCGACGACCCCGGTCACGGCCCCGATGATGATGGCGAAAGCGAGCCGCTGAACGACGCCGAGGAGATCGCCGCGCTTCCAGGCGAGCGAGAAGCCGAACGGCGCGACAAGGCAGGCGGTCATCAGCAGCGCGCCCGCGGTCACGTTGAAAAAGGGCGCGCCGACGCTGATCTTCGCGCCCGTCAACTGCTCAAGCGCCAGCGGATAGAGGGTGCCGAACAGCACCGTCGCGCATGCGGTCGTCAGAAGCAGGTTGTTGACGACCAGCGCGCCCTCGCGGGAGACGGGCGCGAACAGTCCGCCCTGCTTGAGCATCGGCGCCCGCCACGCGAACAGCGCGAACGAGCCGGAAATGAACACCGCCAAAATCACCAGGATGAACACGCCGCGGCGCGGATCGTTGGCGAAGGCGTGCACGGAGGTGAGCACGCCCGAACGCACGAGGAAGGTGCCGAGCAGCGAAAACGAGAACGCGAGGATGGCGAGAAAAATCGTCCAGACCTTCAAGGCGTCGCGCTTCTCCATCACCGCGACCGAATGAAGGAAGGCGGTGCCCGCGAGCCACGGCATCAGGGAGGCGTTCTCGACCGGGTCCCAAAACCAGAAGCCGCCCCAGCCGAGGGTGTAATAGGCCCAGAAGGAGCCGGCGGCGATGCCGAGGGTGAGAAAGCTCCAGGCGACCAGGGTGAACGGGCGCACGAACCGGGCCCAGGCCGCGTCGATGCGGCCTTCGATCAGCGCCGCGGCGGCGAACGAATAGACGATCGAGAAGCCGACGTAGCCGAGGTAGAGCAGCGGCGGATGGATCGCGAGGCCGGGGTCCTGCAGGATCGGATTGAGGTCGCGGCCCTCGAACGGCGCGGGGACCAGCCGCAGAAACGGATTCGAGGTCAGGAGAATGAAAGCGAGGAAGGCAAGGCTGATTGCGCCCTGAACGGCGAGCGCGTCGGCGCGGAGCCGGTTCGGCAGCCCGCGGCCAAACAGAGCGACGAGGCCGCCGAAGATCGCCAGGATCAGGACCCACAGCAGCATCGAGCCTTCGTGGTTTCCCCACACCCCGGAGATCTTGTAGATCGCCGGCATCGCCTGGTTCGAATTCTCGGCGACGTTGAGAACGGAAAAGTCCGACGTCAGATGCGCGTTGACCAGCGCGGCGAAGGCGATCGCGATCAGCGTAAGCTGGATCAGGGCCGCGTTGCGCCCGACGCTCATCAGCCCCTCGTCGCCAATCCGCGCACCCCAGAAGGGCGCGACGGCTTGAGCGAGCGCGGCGGCAAGCGCGAGCACCAGGGCGAAATGGCCGATCTCGACGATCATGGTTTGGCGACGGCCTCCCCTTCCTGCCAGCGGCCTTGTTTCTTCAGGGCCTCGACCACTTCGCGCGGCATGTAGCGCTCATCATGTTTGGCGAGGATGGTTTCGGCGCGCATCCTGCCGGGCGCCTCGAGCACGCCTTCGGCGACCACCCCCTGACCCTCGCGAAACAGATCCGGCAGCAGGCCCTGATAAGCGACCTTGAGATCGGTCGCGCCGTCGGTGAGAACGAAGGCGACCGTCTGGTTCGGGGATTTGACCAAAGATCCCGGCTTGACCAGGCCGCCGATGCGCAGCCGCCTGCCCGGCTCCACCGCTTTCTGGACGACTTCGGTCGGGCTCAGGAAGAATACGATGCTGCCGGAGAGGGCGTAAAGCGAGAGGCCGGCCGCCGCGCCGATCACGGCGAGGCTCACGGCGATGAGGGCGAGGCGGCGGCCGCGGCGGGTCAATTGGAGTCTCCGGGGCCGGAGTCGAGCCCCAGGCCGCGCGCCAGCTTGTCGAGGCTCGCGGCCGCGCTGGCGTCGGGCGAGAGAGCCTTGCGCGCGTCGGCGAGCGCCGCCTTGGCCTTGTCAGCCTCATGCAGCACCGTGTAGGCGCGAATAAGGCGGCTCCATTCGTCGATGCTCCCGCCATTGCCGGCGAGCCGGGTCGCGAGGCGATTCACCATGCCCTCGATCATCGGGCGCTCGGCTTCGGGGATGGCGGCGTCGGCCGCCGGCGTGGGCTCGCCCTTGAGCGCCGCGAGCCGGGCGTTCACCATTTGGCGCCACTGCGCCGCAGGCGGCGAGTCGGTCAGCAAGGATTGGTAATCCCGAATGGCGTCGGCCTTCCTGCCGTCCTGCTCGGCGGCGAGCGCGACATAAAAGCGCGCCTCCGGCTGGCCGGGCTCGTCGACGAGCGCCCGATCGAACGCCTTGCGCGCTTCCTCGGTGACCACGCCGCCCGCCTCAGCGACCAGGGCCTCGCCGTAAGCCGCGCGGCGCGAGGGGTCTTCGCCGAGCAGGCGCAGCGCCTCGGCATAGGCGTGCGCGGCGTCGGAAAACCGCTCGAGCCGCATGTAGACTGGGGCTATGACCGCCCAGCCCTTGCCGTCGTCCGGCCTGGCGGCGAGCCGCGCCTCGACCGCGGCGACCGCCGCCTCGATCTGGTCCGCGCCATGGGGTCCGATCCGGCGGCTCGCCAGCGGCTCGTCGGGCATCGCTGGCTGGCCAATGCGCGCGTAAAGGGGAAGCGCGATCGCGGGCAGCGCAACGGCGATCAGCGCCGCGGCGACGAGGCGGGAGCGGCGGGACGCCTGGGGCGCCGCCGGCGGGGAGCTGGAACCCGCGGCCGCAATGAGGCGGCGGGCCGCTTCGGCGCGGGCGCTCTCCGCCTCCTCTTGCGGCAGGAGCCCGCGCTCGAGGTCGCGCCTGATTTCCTCGAGTTGGGTTTTGTAGAACGCGATATCCTTCGCGGCCGGGTCCGGTTGGACCCGCGGGGACGCGCGCAGCAGCGGCCAAACCGCCGCGAGCGCCGCGAGAGCAGCCATTCCCGCCAGGACGAACCACACCATCAACGAGCCTCAGAGCGCGCGGCCTTTACAAACAGGCCGCGGCGAACAGTCCGCGTCCTGTTATCGCAAAGGGAAGTTGAGGTCTCGTCAAAAACTCAACTGGTCATTTTCCAGCTTCCGTCCGCCTGCTTGCACCCGACGCCCCCGCCTTGGTGCGCACGCCCGGCAATGAAGATGGTCTGCGAATAGGCGCGGCAGCCCGCGCCCGCCGTCTGGCCGGGCTCGATGAACCCGAAGACGCCATGGGCGCCGCGCCAGGAGCGGCGCTGGCCGGAATTGAGCGCCGCGATCTGCGCGTTCCAGGCGGCGGCGCGGTCGTCGCCGGTGAGCGACGCCCCAACCGGCCCGCCAAGGACGCCGCCGAGCGCAGAGCCAGTCGGGATTGGCGGGGCGGCGGCTTCGGCCGGTTGAGCGGCGGCGACGGGCGGCGGCGGCGCGCCGGAACCTACGCTTTGACAGCCGGAAAGCGCCAGCGAGGCAAGGGCGATCATGAGAAGGGTCGGCCGCATGGATGCTTCTCCCGAAATCGAAGGCGCGCCGGTCACGCGCTCGGTAGCCTGAGGATCGCGCGCAGGCCACCGAGCGGGCTTTCGTCGAGCTTGAGCTCGCCGCCGTAGATCGAGGCGAGCTCGACCACAATCGACAGGCCGAGGCCCGAGCCCGGGCGCGACTCGTCGAGCCGCTTGCCGCGCTCGAGAGCGGCGGCGCGGGCGTTCCTGTCGAGGCCGGGACCGTCGTCGTCGATCTCGGCGATGAGGAAGCGGCCGGCGTCCCTATCCTGCGCGGCGGCGCGGCGGGCGTGGATCGACACTTTTTCGCGCGCCCATTTTCCCGCGTTGTCGAGGAGGTTGCCAATGAGGTCGGTCAGATCCTGAGCCTCGCCCCGAAACTTGAGACCGGGCTGCAACGCGACATCGAAGGTCAACGGGCGGTCGTCGTGCAGCTTCTCGTAGGTGCGCACGAGCCCGTCCACGACCGGCTTCACCTCGGTCGCCGCGCCGAAGGTCCGGGCGCGCGCGGCGGCGCGGGCGCGGTCGAGATAGAACGTCACCTGCCGGCGCATGATCTCGGTCTGTTCGCGCACCTTGCCTGGCAGGCTCGCGCTCTCCGAGTCGGCTTCGTTCATGAGGACGCTGAGCGGCGTCTTGAGCGCATGGGCGAGATTGCCGACCTGGGTGCGCGCGCGCTCGACGATCTCGCGGTTGGCGTCGATCAGCTGATTGACCTCGGCCGCCAGCGGCGCGACGTCCGGCGGAAATTCGCCGGCGATGCGCTCGGCTTCCCCGCGGCGGATCGCGGCCACCCCTTCCCGCAAGCCCCTCAGCGGACGCAGGCCAAAGCGAACCGCAAGCGCGGTCGAGCCGATCAGCGCCAGCGCCAGCGTCAGGAACGTCGCCGCCAGCCCCCATTCGAAGCTGCGCTCCTGCGCCTGGATCACGTCGGCGTTGGCGGCGACCTGAACGAGGTATCGCCCGTCGTCGCCGGCGTCGATCTCCCGCTCGATCATCCTCAGTTGATGGCCGCCCGGCCCGACCACATAGCCGCTGAGGATCGCGCCCGAACTCTCGCCGACCGCGGCCAGATGCGGCAACTGGGTGGCGAACAGCGACTTCGAGGCGCGGATTTCCGGCGGGTTCACGTCGGTGCGGGTGATCTGCCAGTACCAGCCCGAGAAGGCGAGCTCGAACTGCGGCGCGATCGCCGCCGGCGCCGCGGCCTTCCCTTCCTCGCTTGGAACCGCGACGTCGGCGACCAGCGCCTTGAGATAGACGCCGAGCGTGTCGTCGAAAGTGGCCTCGGTCCATTGCTTGTTGAGGGCGCTCAGGCCCAAGCCAGCCAAAGCGAGGATGAGGGTGCTCCAGAAAGCCGCCGAGAGAAAAAGGCGTGAAGCGATCGACCGCGCGCTGAGCGCCTTGAGCATGAAACCCCTTACGGGACTTCCCTGACCGCCCCGCGCGCCGCGCTGGTCGCGAACGCCGCGTAGGCGCGCAAAGCCGTCGACACCGCCCGCTTGCGAGGCTTCGAGGGCTTCCAGGCCTGAGCGCCCTTGGCCTCCATCGCCGCCCGGCGGCGGCTGAGCTCCTTTTCGTCGACGAGGAGGCTGAGCGAGCGGGCGGGAATGTCGATGGCGATCATGTCGCCCTCCTCGATCAGGCCGATCGCGCCGCCCTCTTCGGCTTCTGGCGAGACATGGCCGATGCAGAGCCCGGAGGTGCCGCCGGAAAAGCGCCCGTCGGTGACCAGCGCACAGGCCTTTCCGAGCCCGCGCGACTTGAGGTAGCTGGTCGGATAGAGCATTTCCTGCATGCCCGGACCGCCGCGCGGCCCCTCGTAGCGGATCACCACCACGTCGCCGGCCGCGACCTTGCCGCCGAGGATTCCCTGGACGGCGTCGTCCTGGCTCTCGAAGATGCGCGCCGGACCCTGGAACTTGAGAATGCTCGCGTCGACCCCCGCCGTCTTCACGATCGAGCCATCGAGGGCGATGTTGCCGTAGAGCACGGCGAGGCCGCCGTCCTTCGAGAAGGCATGCGCGGCGTCGCGGATGACGCCCTGCTCGCGATCCTCGTCGAGCGAGGGGTAGCGGGCGGACTGGCTGAAGGCGACCTGGGTCGGCACGCCGCCCGGCCCGGCCAGGAAGAATTCGCGCGTCGCCCTGCCCTTCGCCCGCATGATGTCGTTGCGCGAGAGGGCGTGATCGAGCGACTCGGCGTGGACCATCCGGACGTCGCGATTGAGCAGGCCCGCGCGGTCGAGCTCGCCCAGGATTCCCATCACCCCGCCGGCGCGATGGACGTCCTCGACGTGCACGTTCGCCACGGAGGGCGCGACCTTGCACAGGCACGGCACGCGGCGCGACAGCCGGTCGATGTCGGCCATGGTGAAGGCGATCTCGGCCTCATGCGCGGCGGCGAGCAGGTGCAGCACGGTGTTGGTCGAGCCGCCCATGGCGATGTCGAGCGTCATCGCGTTCTCGAACGCCTTGAAGGTGGCGATCCCGCGCGGCAGCGCGCCCCCGTCGCCCTCCTCGTACCAGCGCCGGGCGAGATCGACGATGAGATGCCCGGCCTCGACGAACAGGCGCCGCCGGTCGGCATGAGTGGCGACCACAGTGCCGTTGCCGGGCAGCGACAGGCCAAGCGCTTCGGTCAGGCAGTTCATCGAATTGGCGGTGAACATCCCCGAGCACGAGCCGCAGGTCGGGCAGGCGGAGCGCTCCATCACCGCGACATCGGCGTCGGAGACTTTGGTGTCGGCGGCGGCGACCATCGCGTCGATGAGGTCGACGCTGCGGGTTCCCGTCGAGAGCTTGACCTTGCCCGCCTCCATCGGTCCGCCGGACACGAACACCGCCGGGATGTTGAGGCGCATCGCCGCCATCAGCATGCCGGGCGTGATCTTGTCGCAGTTCGAGATGCACACCAGCGCGTCGGCGCAGTGGGCGTTGGCCATATATTCGACGCTGTCGGCGATGAGCTCGCGCGAAGGCAGCGAATAGAGCATGCCGTCGTGGCCCATCGCGATGCCGTCGTCGACCGCGATGGTGTTGAATTCCTTGGCGACGCCGCCCGCCGCCTCGACCTCGCGCGCCACCAGCTGCCCGAGATCCTTCAGATGCACGTGGCCGGGCACGAACTGGGTGAAGGAATTGGCGATGGCGATGATCGGCTTGCCGAAATCGCCGTCCTTCATGCCGGTCGCGCGCCAGAGGCCGCGCGCGCCCGCCATGTTGCGGCCATGGGTCGAAGTGCGCGAGCGATAGGGAGGCATGTGTCGCCTTCAGAGTGGAAAATGGCTGGCGCGCCTGGCGCCGATTAAGCCGTCATAGTCGCATTTTCCTGCCCCCGCCAGCAAGGGCGCTCTCCTTCTCCCTTGTGGGAGAAGGTGGCGGACCATAGGCGCCCCAAAGGACGCCCATCCTTCGGGACGGGCCCGCCGGATGAGGGTCGCCGCGCATTGACTTACGCGCCCCGGACCTGCGAGAAACGGCGCCTTCCGCCGCGCCGCGCCTGACAAAGGCGCGGAGCGGCTGGGCGCGGGTGTAGCTCAATGGTAGAGCAGCAGCCTTCCAAGCTGAATACGAGGGTTCGATTCCCTTCACCCGCTCCATTTCCGATCGTTAGGCGCCGAGCTGAGCGGCCAGGTCTTCCAGGTCGTTCGCGACCGCGTCCCAATTCTCTTCGGGCTCAAGATCGGCAGTCTGACCCGGCCCATGCTCGGTCGGGCGCGGGATGAAAGCCGTGCGAAACCCGCATCCCCGCGCGGCGGCCAGGTCGCCATTGTGCGCGGCGACGAGGCAAACGCTCCCAGGCTCAAGCATCAGCGCCTCGGCATTGCGGAGATAGGCCTCCGGGCTCGGCTTGTAGGCCTGCGCAATTTCGGCGCCGAGGATGGCGTCCCAGGGCAAGCCGGCGCGTTTCGCCAAATCCAGCATCAGTCGGATGTTGCCGTTGGAGAGGGGCGCGATGATGAAGCGCCGCTTGAGCCGCGTGAGCCCCGGAACCGCGTCCGGCCAGGGGTCGAGCTTGCGCCAGGCGAGGTTCAGCGCCTCCAGTTCGGCGGGCGGAATGCCGGCGGGGTCGATTCCGAACTCGGGCAGCGTCGCCCGGAGATTTTCCAAGTGCAGCACGTCCAGGCGTACGAAGGGACGGCGGCCTGAGCGCACCTCCTCCATCGCCGGCGAATAGCGGCGCCGCCACGCGTCGGCGAAGGCGGCAGGATCCGCGCCCGGCGCATGACTGGCCAGGAAAGCCCTGGATTCGCGCGCCACTCCGCCGCGCCAGTCGACGACGGTGCCGAACACGTCGAAAAGGAGCGCCTGAACTTGGGCGAACGCGCGCATCGGTCGCTCCGTCCTCACGTATCCATTTTCAGCGCGGCGATGAAGGCTTCCTGCGGGATGTCGACCTTGCCGAACTGGCGCATTTTCTTCTTTCCCGCCTTCTGCTTCTCGAGCAGCTTGCGCTTGCGGGTGGCGTCGCCGCCGTAGCATTTGGCGGTGACGTCCTTGCGCAAAGCCCGGATCGTCTCGCGAGCGATGATCTTGGCCCCGATCGCCGCCTGGAGGGGAATCTGGAACATGTGCGGGGGAATGAGGTCCTTGAGCTTCTCGACCATCGCCCGGCCGCGCGCCTCGGCCCGATCGCGGTGGACCAGCATCGAGAGCGCGTCGACCGGCTCGCCATTGACCAGGATCGCCATCTTGACGAGGTCGCCCACGCGATAGTCGGCGAGCGCATAGTCGAACGAGGCGTAGCCCTTGGAGATCGACTTCAGGCGATCGTAGAAGTCGAACACCACTTCGTTGAGCGGCAGTTCGTAGACCACCATCGCCCGCTTGCCGACATAGTTGAGGTCGACCTGAACGCCGCGCCGGTCCTGGCAGAGTTTGAGGATCGCGCCGAGGTAATCGTCGGGGGTGAGGATGGTCGCCTTGATCCACGGCTCCCTGATCTCGGCGATCTTGACCGGATCGGGCATGTCGGCCGGATTGTGCAATTCAATCTCGGACCCGTCGGTCAGCGCGATCCGGTAGATGACCGAGGGGGCGGTGGCGATCAGGTCGAGGTTGAACTCGCGCTCGAGCCGCTCCTGGATGATCTCGAGATGAAGGAGCCCGAGAAAGCCGCAGCGGAAGCCGAACCCGAGCGCGGCCGAGGTCTCCATCTCGTAGGAGAAGCTCGCGTCGTTGAGCCTGAGCCTGCCCATCGCCGCGCGCAGGTCCTCGAAATCGGCGGCGTCCGCCGGAAAGAGCCCGCAGAACACCACCGGCTGAGCGGGCTTGAAGCCGGGAAGCGCCTCCGCCGCGGGGCGCCGGTCGTCGGTGATCGTGTCGCCGACGCGGGTGTCGGCGACCTGCTTGATCTGCGCGGTGATGTAGCCGACTTCGCCCGGGCCGAGCCCGGCGGCCTCGGTCATTTTCGGCCGGAAGATCCCGATGCGGTCGATCTCGTAAGCCGCGCCCGAGCCCATCATGCGGATGCGCATGCCCTTTTTCAGGCGCCCGTCCATGACCCGCACGAGCACCACCACCCCGAGATAGGCGTCGTACCAGGAATCGACCAGAAGCGCCTTGAGCGGCGCCGCCTCGTCGCCCTTGGGCGGAGGCAGGCGCTTGACGATCGCCTCGAGCACCAGGCCGATGTTGAGGCCGGTCTTGGCCGAGATCTCGATCGCGTCCGAGGCGTCGAGGCCGATCACGTCCTCGATCTGCTCCTTGACGCGTTCGGGCTCGGCGGCCGGCAGGTCGATCTTGTTGAGCACCGGCACGATCTCGTGCCCCGCCTCGAGCGCGTGATAGACGTTGGCGAGCGTCTGCGCCTCGACTCCCTGGCTCGCGTCGACCACCAGGAGCGAGCCCTCGCAGGCGGCGAGCGACCGCGACACCTCATAGGCGAAGTCGACGTGGCCGGGCGTGTCCATGAGGTTGAGGACATAAGGCTTCCCGTCATTGGCTCGGTATTCGAGCCTGACCGTCTGCGCCTTGATGGTGATGCCCCGCTCGCGTTCGATATCCATCGAGTCGAGCACCTGCTCGACCATCTCGCGCTCGGCGATCGTGCCGGTCTGCTGGATGAGCCGGTCGGCAAGCGTCGACTTGCCATGGTCGATGTGAGCGATGATCGCGAAGTTGCGGATGTTCTTGATCGGGTGGACGGTCATGGGGCGCGGGATAGCAGGGCGCGCGCGGGAAGGGAACGGGATTCAAGGGGGGGCCGATCCGCGCGGCCGGCCGGGCGCTCGCTTGCCCGGCGCCCGGCCCGCCGTCTAAAGTGATGGCTGTGCGGTCGGGGGCCGAGGGGGCGATGGGCCACATCAACTATCAATGCCTGCGCGGCAAGATTCATGCTGTCGCGCCCGCCGCGCCGCCGACCAATCAGCACTTATGGGTCATTCTCGAAGCGAACGGCGAGCAATGGTTCGCGACCATCAACGTCCGCTCGGACAAGGACGCAT